>CAZSVD010000026.1:0-2823 GCA_964610145.1 uncultured bacterium
AATTTCCTGAAAAGAAATATTTTTCGATTTCAAAAGCTGTTTTGCTTTCGTGCAATAAGGACAATAACTTTTTGAATAAACTTTGACTACTTTCATTTTATTTCTCCGTTGGCCAATTCAAAAAGCCGCGCAATCACCTCTTCGATCACACGATTGGGCGTTGATGCTCCGGCGGTGATCCCGACTTTTAAAAATCCGGGCTTCAGCCAATTTTGAGCCGTGCGGATATCTTCTTTAAAAATGACCTTGTATTCGATTTCATTCGCGGACTTTAAGCAGCTGGCGTCCTTCACATGATAGGACGGACAATATTCCGCCGACATTTCGGCAAGATGCCCCGTGTTACTTGAGTTATAACCGCCCACTACCAACATCAAATCAATTTTCTTTTGCATCAACCGCATCACGGCGTCCTGACGATCCTGAGTCGCGGAACATATCGTATCAAAATGACGGAAGCAAGACGGAAGCTTTGCTTCGCCGTATTTTTTCTCAAGAGTGCTCTTGAGCATGTTGGCGATTTCAAGCGATTCGCTGGAAAGCATAGTCGTTTGATTAGCGCAGCCGACTTTTTGCAAATCACGGTCAGGATCAAAACCTGACGACGCGCACCAGGAAAACTCTTTTAAAAATGCCGCGCGGTCACCGCCCTTTTCAATATAGTCACAAACCTTCTGCGCCTCACTCTTATCACGAACCACCAAATATTTTCCGTTGGGATATTTCAAAGCACGTGAGCTTGTCGCCAAAGTTTCTTCGTGATTATATTTTCCGTGAATCACCGAAGTGAATCCATCGCGGCTGTACGATTCCACGCGTTTCCAAACACTCATCACCGAACCGCAAGTCGTATCGACAATCACGCATCCGATCTCTTCCAGTTTTTTCTGCAAAATCACCGTGGTTCCGAAGGCCGGCATCAAAACAACATCTTTATTCGTCAATTGGCTCACATCGCAATTCCCTTCTTTAAGCGGAGGCAAAAACTCAATCCCCATTTCTTTAAGCTCGGTATTTACGCGCGGATTATGAATGATTTCATTCGTGAGAAAAATACGCCGGTCCGGAAATTGTGCGCGCGTTTGGTAAGCATAATCAATCGCGCGATCCACTCCGTAACAAAAACCAAACTCCTCCGCCAAAAAAAGCTCAATGCGGCCTTCTTTGCGGGTAAAGCCGTTGGCGCGGAGCGAGTCCACCAAAGGACTTGAATAGCTTTGTTCAAGCTGCGGCTTAATTGAAGATTGCAGCCCGAAACTCGTACGAATGATTTTGGATGCAGCTTGTTGTTTCTCCATAGAAGCCTATTGTAACGTTTTATGAAGCTCTCGACCATACTGTCGGTATATCGCCTCTAAAACAAAAAACCCCTGATTTCTCAGGGGCTTTTGTCGGTTGAGCTTTTTACTCAGAGACAAATATGATTTAACGCGGTTGCGGCAAAGCCGCAGAGCTTAAATATATTAGTTAACGAGTTTATTTCCCGGCTTACGAGGAGCATCATCACGAGGACGCTCAGGAACCTTGGGATTCGGCTGATAGGACGGAGCCAATTCGGCGTTCACTTTTGCCCACTCCGGAGAATAATCTTCGCCTTCTACAATTGCCGCAATCGGACATTCAGGCAAGCACGCGCCGCAGGTAATGCAGACATTCGGGTCAATGACCATGAATTCTTCGCCCTTGTATTCACCGGGATAAATACAATCAACCGGGCAAACCGCCACACAAGATGCATACCGCTCGCCCAAACATTTTTCTGTAATCACATACGCCATAACTCATCTCCTTAAATATAAGTGCGTGAAAGTCCGTGAATTCTACTGATGACAAAGATTATCGTCAATATCGCTGAAAAATTAAATTCTTTAACGCGCCATGGCTTCAAGCCGCGCAATCCTCTTTTCTATGGGAGGATGTGTCGAAAAAAGGCTCGCAAAATTAGCCCCTGACAGTGGATTCACGATAAAAAGATGCGCCGCGGCGGGATTAGCTCCCGACATAGGCACCTTTCTTGCGGCAAGCGAGATTTTCTGCAAGGCACTGGCCAAATAAAGCGGGTTTCCCGCGAGCTCCGCGCCTTTATCATCGGCGGCGTATTCCCTTGTACGTGAAATACCCAGTTGAACCAAGGCTGCGGCAAGCGGCATTAAAAGGGAAAAGACTAAAAGCAAGATCGGGTTTGCCTGACTGTCCCGGGAACGCGAACGGTCATACCCTCCTGTCACAAGCGACCAACGCATCATCATCGCCGCGTATCCGATCACTCCCGCCAATGTCGCGACAATTGTCGAAGTCAAAGTATCCCGATGAATCACATGTCCCATTTCATGTCCGATCACACCGCGAAGCTCTTCGGAATTTAAACTTTGAACAAGTCCCTGCGTTAAAACAATCGTGGCATGCTCGGGATCACGGCCTGTGGCAAAAGCATTCGCGGCCGCATTCGCAACCCAATAGATTTTCGGAACCGGAATACCGGCTTTATGCGCAAGTTCTTCCGTAATGGCATAAATCTCCGGAGCTTGTTCGCGCGGCAAAGGAATCGCCTGATGCATGGAGAGAACTATTTTATCGCTGAACCAATAAGAGCCAAAATTCATGATAAAAACAAAAATAAGCGCAACGGTTAAACCTTCACGTCCGCCCATGGCATTGCCCATAAGAAGAACAAGCGAACTTAAAAGCAGAAGCAGGAATGCTGTTTTGACAAAATGAGTCATAAGTATTCTCCCCCAACATCTTATGACGGGTGAATCAGAGAAAATCTTCAGCGAAAGAGCGGGTTAGGCGGTTTGAACGCCCAACTTTTGCAGGTCACGA
>CAZSVD010000027.1:0-4851 GCA_964610145.1 uncultured bacterium
GATTTGCTTCCCCGACGGATCATTCAAACTTTTTCGTCCGGACTTATCTGCTTTTTGCCCGCGCAAATTTACAAACTCAGCAACCGAAATAGATTTCACTTTAAACGCACGCGCACTATTGCAAACATAGTTGTCGTCGGACACAATCGTCGCAAAACGCGGCTGAGTTTTACGTAAATATTCCACGATGTGATCATCCGCATCTTCGCCCGTTTGCGTGTAAATAATTTCAATCCCCGCGGCCGATTCATCCCCGGAAAACACATCGGATTTGCCGTCAAAAACCACCGTAATTTTCGCAACATCCCCGCGCGATTGCAAGAGCGTTTTGCAAAATCCTATTAGACCCCGGCGCGCTTCCTCAAGAGATTTTGCAAGTAAACCCGAAAATGCGGAAGATTTATGAATCACATTATAACCGTCCAAAATATAATTCATATTTTCACATCATTCCCAAATGAAGTTTTGCCGCTTCAGTCATCTTACTTCTGTCCCAGGCCGGTTCCCAAACGACTTCCACTTTGACTTCCGCAACACCCGCGATGCGCTTCAATTTATTTTCCGCTTCTGATTTTAAAACATCGCCCATGCCACAGCCTGGCGCGGTCAAGGTCATTTTAACTTCAATGCGGTTGCGGTTTTCATCAAGTAAAAAAACTTTGCAGTCATAAACCAAACCCAGATCAACAATATTCACGGGAATTTCAGGATCAAAAATAGTTTTAAGCCAATCCCATGCCTGCTCTTCAATCGTGCGCGGCTTTCCGTCTATTTCCGTGGGAATCGGAGCGAGAGGTTCTTTCCCAAGCGCGTCGGCATCTTGTCCGGCAATGCGCAGCATTTGACCGTTTTGGGCAATAATGGTGTAGCTGCCGCCCAGAGCTTGTGTGATCCGCACCTCCATTCCTTCCGGCAAAGAAACTTCTTCTCCGCTCGGAACCTGTGAAGCCACGACATCACGTGTTAATTTTAATAATTCATACTTCATTGATTATATTTTTTCTCTGCGGCATCTGCCGCAACCGGACTATTTTCACCCCGCGGTTGCGCGAAGCGCAGAGCCTTAATTAAATAGCTCAATCACCTTGAGCAAAGACTTTGCAAGCTGATCCACTTCCTGCCTGGTATTATAAAAAGAAAAAGACGCGCGCGCGGTTCCGCCCACACCCATGATTTGCATCAAAGGCATCGCGCAATGATGTCCTGTTCGAATCGCGATGCCTTCGCGGTCGAGAATCGTTCCGATATCCTGCGGATGTGCCTGACTCAATGTGAAAGAAATAATTCCGCCTCGTTTTTCAGGTTCACCGATTAGCTTTAACCCGGGAATGGCGCGTAACTTTTCAATCGCATAATTTGTCAAATCATGCTCATAAGTCTGAATGCGTTCAAGTCCTACAGAAGCGACATAATCCAGCGCGGCACCCAATCCGATAACTCCCGAAATATGCGGAGTTCCGGCTTCAAATTTATACGGCAATTGATTGTAAGTCGTTTTTTCAAAGGTCACTTTATCGATCATGTCACCGCCGCCCTGATAAGGAGGCATCGCCTCCAGCAATTCTGCTTTTCCGTATAAAACACCGATGCCTGTGGGGGAAAAAATCTTATGCCCCGAAAATGCGTAAAAATCGGCGTCGAGAGCGCGCACATCCACCGGTAAATGCCCCACGGCCTGAGCTCCATCCACCAAAACGGGAATCCCCTGCGCGTGTGCCAAGAGAATCATCTCAGCTACCGGATTCACCGTTCCGATCGCGTTAGAAATATGATTGACCGCCAAAATTCGGGTTTGTTTAGTTAAGAGATTTTTGAACTGCCCGAGATCCAACTCTCCGCGCGCGTTAACCGGTACCACTTTCAGACGCGCGCCTTTTTCCTCGCAAATAATTTGCCAAGGAACAATATTGGAATGATGCTCAAGCGCCGTAATTAAAATCTCATCACCGGCCTGCACATGCTTCCGCCCGTAAGACTGCGCTACCAAATTAATCGACTCCGTGGTTCCACGCGTAAAAATAATTTCTTTTTCCGACGCCGCATTGATAAACCGTTTTACCTTGCTGCGCGCGTTTTCATAAGCCATAGTCGCTTTTTCACTCAAACAAAAAACCCCGCGATGAATATTCGCGTTTTGAGTTTCATAATACCAGCGCACGGCGTCAATAACCGCCTGCGGCTTTTGGGTGGTAGCGGCATTATCAAAATAGACAAGCGTCTTGTCATAAGCCTTCTCAGCCAAAAGCGGAAAATCCTTCCGGTAAACCTGAGGGTCAAAGGATAGGTCGTTTGGTTTCATAACTTAAAATAATTGAGCAAGTTTTTCTTTGAGCTGCCCGGAGAGAAAAACGTGCAAAGACTCATCTGCGACAGAGTCCAAAAGCTTTTCGACAAAACCCTCCGCGAGCATTTTCTCAGCGTTAGCTCGTGAAATACCGCGCGAACATAAATAAAACAAACTGTCTTCGTCTAATTGTCCCATCGCCGCGCCGTGAGAACATTGCACATCATCATTATCAATTTCAAGCTGCGGCTTCGCGTCCGCGCTGGCATCATCCGAAAGCAAAAGAGTCTTATGCACCTGATGCGCTTCCGTTTTTTGAGCGTTTTTTTGAACCTGCACCCGTCCCCCAAAAACGCCATGCGCTTTCCCAGCCAAAAGATTACGGTAAGCCTGATTGCTGGAAGCCGCGGGAGAAATGTGTGCCGCGATCACTTGCGTGTCAAAATGCTGTTCGCCGCCTCCTACCGCCATCCCTTTAAGTTCACACGCGGCCTGCTCGCTATAAAGAGAAACCCGCAAATCATTCCTTGAAACACGCGCGCCTAACTCAACATCCAGTCTTTCATAATGGCTTTTTGAAGCCAGCTTCACTTCAGAGGTCGACAACGACCAAGTCTGCGGACCCGCTTGCTGAAGCCGGATATGTTTCAGTTTTGCGCCCGCATCCAAATTGAATCGGGTTTGCTGATTCCAAAATAAATCCGCTCCGTCTAAATGATCATGCCACTCCACAATCTGCAACGATGCGTTTTCGCCCAAAGTAATCCAATTCCGAATGTGCGTGGTCGCGTGAACTTCCGCGGAGGTTTGTAAAAAATAAATCAAAAGAGGCGCGGACGGTTTTGATTCAGGCCGAATGGACAGCCAAATTCCGTCCTGCAAAAGGGCCGTATTCAAAACAGAAAGAGCATCCGCATTTTGAGTTTCGATTTCTAAAGCTTCCGGCCGGTTGACAGCCAAATCTTTGACACTTGAAAAATCAAAAACATCTCCCAAAGGCTTTAAATCCGAAAGCTGTGAAATAAACCAACCATCGAGAAAAACAATCCGCGCGGATGTTTTAAATTGACCGAGACTTTTTTGAACATGCTCCAAGGTCTTCGCGGAAGGCTTGGGAAATTTTACGCTCAAAAAAGACTCCGAAGCCAAAGGCGTCAGAGACGTATATTTCCAGGACTCATCCTTTTTTCCTGGAAATCCCAAATCACAAAAACGTTTCCACGCCCGCGCTCTTGTTTCCGCCAGCCCGTCTCGTCCCTGCGCCTCTTTCCAGAGCGCTTCACTCCAAATTTTCTTATTCGCGGTTTCTGTCATTTTTATTTTTGTGCGGGCTCACGAAGCCAATCATAGCCTTTGGCTTCCAACTCCAACGCTAAAGTCTTATTTCCGGATTTAATGATTTTACCGTCCATTAAAACGTGCACAAAGTCAGGCTGAATATACCCGAGCAAACGCTGATAATGCGTCAGAAGCACAAAAGCCCGCTCCGGCGAACGCAACCGGTTCACCCCTTCAGAAATAATTTTAAGCGCATCAATATCAAGCCCCGAATCCGTTTCATCTAAAAGTCCGAGCTTGGGCTCAAGCATGGCCATTTGAAAAATTTCGTTACGCTTCTTTTCTCCTCCGGAAAAACCTTCATTCACGGGACGGTTTAAAAAACTCGCGTCCATTTCAACCGATTTCATTTTTTCTTTGGCTTGCTTTAAGAATTCGGCAGCATCGAGCTCTTTTTCGCCGCGTGAAAGACGCAACTCATTCACGGCCGCGCGCAAAAAATAAGAATTGCTGACCCCGGGAATATCCACCGGATACTGAAACGCTAAAAAGACGCCCGCGCGGGAGCGCTGTTCCACGGTCAAATCAAACAGGTTTTTTCCGAAATAAAGCGCCGTTCCCTGCGTTACGGTATAGGCAGGATGTCCCGCCAATACGCGCGACAAAGTGCTTTTACCGGAACCATTCGGCCCCATAATCGCGTGCACTTCCCCCGCTTTTACTGAGAAATTGATTCCTTTTAAAATCTCAACCCCGTTAACCGACACATGTAAATTTTTAATTTCTAACATTTTTCCCTCTTTAAACAATCTTCAGAAAACGCAAAGCGTTTTTCCTTTTACTACCCTCAAGCCCACAAAGCAGCGAAAAGATTCTTTTAAATCTTTTTCAGACGAGTTCCGCAGGCCGCAGCCGAGGACTGTCTGAGTATAAAAAAGGTTTAAAAGTATCGAATCAACCAACACTTCCTTCAAGACTAACGTTAAGAAGCTTCGCTGCTTCCACAGCAAACTCCATGGGAAGCTCTTTAAAAACCTGTTTGCAAAAACCGTTCACAATCATTGAAACCGCGTTTTCCGCGCCAATGCCGCGCGACGTACAATAAAAAAGCTGGTCTTCACTGATCTTGGAAGTCGTCGCTTCGTGTTCAACACGCGCGGTTTTGTTTTCCACCTCAATGTACGGAAAAGTGTTGGCTGCGCATTGAGCGCCAATCAACAAAGAATCACATTGCGTATAATTTCGGGCGTTTTCAGCCTTCGGCAGAACCTTCACAAGTCCCCGGTAAG
>CAZSVD010000028.1:0-9011 GCA_964610145.1 uncultured bacterium
GCTATTCCCTCTTGAAGAGCCGCTTGAACCATGCGTTATCTCTTATTCTTTCTTTCGACATAAAAAACACTGCGGGGGCAAAACGCGCTAAAAACTGCACCAAGCGCACATCCCCATAGTCCCAACGTAGCGTAGCCCCATGAAAAGAATATTCTTCGTGAGTTGTGCTGCCATGAAAAGTGGCTGGTCGGATATGCTGATTCAATCTCAGGTTACGTAAAAAATTTAAAAATGTTTCAAAGTCTTCGTCTTTTAACTCTCGTCCTGATTCAATCGCAGAGTCTGGAACCTTTTGAACGTCTGAAGCATCCGTATCAATGTTAACTATGGCCAAAGAGCCCTTGGGAACGTTTGCAAAATTGATCGATTTAAGCCTTTCTCCGCGTATCCAATCCTGGGTCAGCTCCCCGGATACAAATCCCGTTTTGTATAAAAGCCCATTAAAAGCATCCATGGGAAATCTGTGTTGATTTTCAACGAGCCGTGTCACTGAAAGACCCTTCAGTTCTTGAAACCACTTCTCTTCTTCACCAAGCAATGGATTATCATCGCGATGCCAATCCACAAAAATTTGGCGGTTTCCTGAGTCAAGCAGCTCCCCGCGTGCGCGGGCCTCCATGACATATGGAATTGAAAAACCGTGGTCATCAAAAAAATAAAAGCTCGCCACTCTCTTGGTTTCAGGATCAACATAGCGGGTCACAATATGGTATTTCATCTTTGCTTGTGCCCCATCCCTTCGGACATCTTCCCAGCTGCCCAAAACAAGCGGCATCGCTTTAAAATCACGCGAAACCCAG
Source organism: uncultured bacterium (assembly GCA_964610145.1). Taxonomy (GTDB): domain Bacteria; phylum Omnitrophota; class Omnitrophia; order Omnitrophales; family Aquincolibacteriaceae; genus Multiplicimicrobium. The sequence goes on from CAZSVD010000028.1 coordinate 801, forward strand.
CGCCAAACGCCAGTCTCTATTTCTTTATATTCGTAATGATTTCGATCAAATTCATCAAGTCGGAGATTGCGTGATGCTAAGTCTTCTTTCTTATAAAGCATGTTTTTTTGAACAGCCGCGTCTAGTTGTTCTAAGGCGCGCATTTCAGAACGGGAGCGCATCATTCGCTGAACAAGCTTCTCAAGATCCGGAAGAAATGTTTCAAGGTCTAACCGGTACGCATTGTGCTGAATGTTCGGAACATCCGCATCTGCGTCCGGAGCAAAAACACCCAAATCTTCGATTTTGCCTTTATCTATCCATTTCTGGATAAACTCTCTCAAGTGCCCTGATGACTCTTGAGTTGAGACTCTCCAATAAACGTGAGAATACCCCTGTTTGTAGGCGCGAGAAAGAACCTGATAAAAAACATAAAATGGAATAACGCTTCTCTGAAAATGCTCTTGAACTCGCCATTTCGTTAAATAAAGCTCTTTCTTGCCTGCGGCCTTGATACTTGGAAGCTTTTTCTTGAGGTCCTCATCCTTAAGCGGATACGCGGCAAGAAGTCCGGCCGGGTGATTCTGTTCATCCATAATGGCAACGCTTAATTGCGGGTCGAATTTAAACTTTCCTTCTTGTTTGAAGTCGCGCTCAACGTCGTAAAGTCTGGCTCCCGGATATTTTGATACAAGCGCATGAAATAGTTCGGGCTGCTGTTGTAATAGCTCTCTCGTCATGGGCACAGCCACAAACTTTTCGCCCTGCACATAAAAACTTTCTCCGATGCGTAGGGTCGATTTCGAAACATTAGATGTTTCAGAAGGCTCTGCGGAACGCGTTTCAGAGCGGTATTTTCGAAGAACAGATGCGGAAATACGGCGCGTGTTGGGAGAACCTGAGGGACGGCTCAGATTCCCGCCAACAATTCCACGCGCCGCAAAAGTTGTTTGAACAAACAAAGCAAAGCCTGGCAAATCACCCGGGTATTTTTCAGCAAGTGCCTTAACCCGCGCAACATCAACAAAACCATTTTTTATAAACCCCGAAAGCGGACGCGCGGCTTGAAGCGGCAGGCGCGGCATGCGGCCTGTGGTTTGCAGCTCAGCCCTCATAATTTTGCGATAAAGCGCCTGATGACGCTTTGAAGGTTCTGTTATTTTAGGAATAATCACCGTATAAGAAAATCCGTTGCGCCGCAAAATCTCTGTGATGCCCTGACGGTGGAATCCACCGAAAACAAGAACCCCTTCGTTCTCTTTTTCATTCCACCTTTGAAGAGCTTTTTCAACCGCTCCATCACGCGTCGCGGCAAGCTCATAAAATTTAAGGGCGGATTCAAGCGATTTTTCCCAGCGCCGCGAAAGCACAACGGGTGCTTTCTTTTCCTTCGCAATCAACGCTGCGATTTTTTCTGTGTTTAAAGATTTTTGTTTTTGTTTAAGCGCAACAAACTGGCGTTGCCCTGCTTTGAGGCAAGCCACATCTTCCGCCTCTCGCACCGCATCAATAGCTTGCCAAAGTTGTTTTGCTTCCAAGTCACGAAAAAGCCTTTCCAAAATAAGCGCATCCAACCGATCAAGCTCGGAAAGAAGATCTGAAACATGAGCAGCTCGAAGATTTTCCGCCAGAGCCGGATCATTCTTTGCATTGAGAAGGCTTCGCAAAAGCGGACACTCGGACTCGGGAATCATTTTGAGCCAGCGTCCGGCATAATTAAAAAACGGCAAAGTGTTATTTTGAAATCTTTCGCGCGCACTCATCCATTCTTTTGCCTGTGCCGAAAATATTTTCACGGCCAACTCATTGAGCTCCCGCTTGATTGAATTGATATCGCGAAGAATTTTCTTTTGCGCCTCTTCCGCGTCGCCAAATGCGCGAACATCTTCGAGATAAGCTTTCTTGTCGTCCGCTCCAACAAGCTTCCAGTCTGTCTTTTTATAACCCGTTAATAATTTTTTGCGATTGATGTGAGCGAATTCAGCGGCGCCAAGTCTAAGCCGGTCTAAGTAATAGTAAGAAACTTTGCGGAGAATCTCCGTATCGTGGATGCTGCCGAAATAGTCATCCGTATTCAGCGGGCCCGAATAACCTTCTTCAAAAACCGTTTGAACTCCGCGCTCTTTGATTTCATGGCGAATCAAACGAACAATATTTTGTTGAGCTTCGATGGAGTCATGCGCGTCGAGAATGAAAGTGATGTGCTTGCCATTAGTTCCCTGAAATTCTTCGTCAATGGCGCCCAGAGAGCGGGGAATGGGCGAATCTTTTGCTGTCGTTTGCCCGGATGGCTTAGAGCTCGGCGATTGCGTTTGGGCAGCAAGTGACACGTCTTGTGCCAAAAGGCACATGATCAAAAGACACGCCACTATTTTGAAGAACTGCTGATGCCGTCCCATCAACCATCCTTACCTTAAAACCTAAAATTCCAAGATTGAGCTTTTTAAATGTGTTTAAAACTTGCCCTGCCACGAGGTGTTTTTCAAGCTCTCCGCCTGAAATAGGTTCAAAAAATTAAAAAAGTTCATTTTTAGATTGATTTATATTCATATAAATCATATATTTAATGCATAAATATCAATTATTAAAAGAACCCCTAGCTGGGCGAACACCAAGGAGATCTCTATGCGCTTTTTGAGATATGGGCTATTTATCTTATTATTTGTAGCAGTATCAACGCTTGCAGATGCAGCATGGGAAAAGCCTGTCCTCTTCCCCGCTGCGGAGACGCCTCTAGATCTTACGGAGTGTCAGTCCCAAAAGGGTTTTTTCTACGCTGCAACGTCTCATCAAGTTTTTCTTTTCGCGGAAAAGAAATGGAGCGCTGTTTTTTCGCTCCCTGCAACCAATGAATCCATTCAGCGCATTAAAACTTTCGCTTCTTTAAATAGCCTTTGGATTCAAACTGAAAAAAGCATCTACCGTCTTGCTTCCGGAGAAACACGGGCCGTGCTGATTTATTCATCCGCGGATCCTGAAAGATTTCCAAAAGCATTTTTCGTGGGATCCAAAACAATTTGGGTCGGAACAGAGCAAGGTCTTTTTTCTTCCGGCGATCATGGAAAAACCTGGAACCAAGAGCTCGCTTTGGCGGATCACGCCAAGGTTACGCTGATCGTAGAAACCGAGATGGGCTTATTTTATTCCGTAAATGGCGAATGGCGCCTTTTGGATGAAAACGGCTCGCAAACAGTGGTGAAAATATTTGATCAGTCCGGCGATGTAGACGACAAAAACAGCATGCCCGATGATTCCTCTGCGGAAACCTCGCAGACAGCTCAGGATATTTTTTTTGATTTTATTGAAACCGAAGAGCGATTTTATGTTTCAACCCTCAAAGGAGTTTATGCCAGCCAAAATGGCATGGACTGGCAACCGCTTTCCAATTCGGGTTTGCGCAATACCTCAATAAAAAGAATTTTTTGGGACAAAAAAACGAAGTCTCTCGCAGGTTTGACGGAAAATGGATTTTTTATCTTCTCGTTTTCAGAAAACCATTGGATGGCTCAAAACGACGGGCTGGCAAAACTCGATATGCGCTCGGCGCTGCTTCTTCCCGACAATCGATTTGCAGTCAACTCCGAAGGGCTATGGTCATGGAATGCGAAAAACTCTTCACTTGATTTCTCATCGGACAAGAAGCATCTTTTTGAAAAGCTCCTGCGCCTCGAACCCTCCGCTCGGGCAATTCATGAACATGTGATTCAGTATGCGAATGTCTCGAACAAAAAAATCAAACGCTGGCATGCCGAATCACGCGTCGCTTCTTTGCTGCCCAGCCTTTCGTTTGGAAAAGATTTGTACCGGGCCAATAACATCGATATTGATCGCGGCGGCACAAGCGACAGGGATCAGTTTATCGAAGGCCCCGCCGACAAACACCGCTCGGCTAATATCGACCTTTCCTGGGACTTAGGAAATTTTATTTTTAACTCCAGCCAAACTTCGATTGATTCGCGCGAAAAGCTCATGGTCGATCAGCGCAATGACCTTCTTTCGGAAGCCACGCGAATTTATTTTGAGCGCCGCCGGCTGCAACGTGAAATCGTCTTTGCTCCCGCGTCTGACGAAAGCGAACATGCGGAAAAAATGATGCGCCTGGAAGAACTTACTGCGTTACTGGACGCGTTGACGGACGGCTATTTATCGAAACAGCTCGAACGAATTTATCAAACTAACACAGAGCTTAACGCGCTTTGGTCTTTTAAAGGCGATGGAGCACAAGAAGGCGAGGTAACAAATGCCTTTAAAAATTAAATCGCTGCTTCGCGATCAAGCCGAAGCTGTCCGCACGCCGCATCAATTTCCCGTCCGGCTGTTTTACGCAACGTGACATGGATACCGGCATCCATCAAAATTTTTGTAAATCTCTCAATCCGTTGCTTCGACGGTGTTTTGTAAACGGCGGCCATTTCGCGAATCGGATTGTAAGGAATCAAATTTACTTTCGCGTTAAGCGGAAGAGAGATTTTCACAACGCCGCGCGCTTCTTCTTCCGAATCATTAATATTTTCGATCAGCGTATACTCGAAAGTAACTTCACGCTTTAACTTACTATGCACTTCGGCAAGGGTCTGCATGAGGTTATCGATATTATAGCGGCGATTAATCGGCATCAACTCATCACGGACTTCGGGTTTCGAGGAATGAAGTGAAACCGAAAGCCGCACACGTCCGTCAACGCGCTCCACAAATTCAATAATCTTAGGTGTAATCCCCGAGGTAGAAACGGTTACGCGCCGTCCGCCAAGCTGAAATCCCCAATCGGCGATAAGAATTTCTATGGCCTTCATCGTGGCATCAAAGTTATCCAGCGGCTCGCCCATTCCCATGAAAACAATATTGGAAACACGTTTGCCGGTTTTGCGCTGAATCCATGCTACCTGCTCGACAATTTCTCCCGCAGTTAAATTCCGCAAAAACTTGGCTTTCCCGCTCGCGCAAAAAGAACAGGCCATTTTGCAGCCCATTTGCGTTGAAAGGCAAACAGTTTGCCGGTCTCTTTGCGAAATCAAAACGCTTTCGAGAAAATGTCCGTCACGCGCTTTAAATAACCCTTTCGTGGATTCCAGCCCTTTAGAAAAAGAAGCTTCGGACCCATCGAGCGCTCGCAAATCATAATGCTCCGCGAGTTTCTCCAAATCCGTTTTAGAAAAATTTTTGATTTCGCTCCATTCCAAAACGTTCTTTTTATAAATCCAATCTCCCAATTGCGCGCCGCGAAACGCAGGCAAGCCGATTGCCTTTGCTGCTTCCTGCAGATCCTTTAGACTCATACCATAAAGTGTCGGTTTCAATTCTGTTTTCATTTTAGCTTCTTATTTTGCAGTATTTAAAGTCCGCCGCGCCTGTGGTCGTAGACCAAGTTCCGCAGTGTAGCGAGGACTGTCTGAGCGCCGGAAAAGAATGCGAAGCCCGCGCGGCTTGAGCGCAAAGCTGTCCGCAGGACATTAAGCCACGCGGCGCATGAGCTAAATCCATTTCTTAAATTTCATCCAAATTAACATTCCAAAAGCCGCAAAGCCCGTCACAGCCTGAGATATCCAAAAACCGAGTGGATGTTTTAAAAAAGGCATCCATTCAAAGTTCATTCCGTAAAGACTGAAAATCAAAAGCGCGGGCATGGTAATCGTCGCCATAATGGTCATGCGCTTCATAACCTCGTTTAGCTTCGTTGAAGCGTATGAAAAATAAACCTGCAAAATTCCGGTCAGATTTTCATAAAGACCATCATTCATCACCTGCACATGCGACAAATGGTCGTAAACGTCGCGAAAATAAAGTTCATGTTCTTTATCAACTAGCGAGCGGGTGCGTGCCAGCGTATACATCATATCGCGCTCGGGACCAAATACACGGCGCATCCGAAAAACATCCTGCTTCACTCGCATGAGCGTTGAAAGATAATTCGGCGGATCTTTGAAAATATCATTTTCCAGCTCATCCACTTTATCATCGTATTGATGAACGATCGGAATGTAACTATCTACCATATGGTCAATAATCGTATGCAATAAAGCTCCCGCACCTTCCCCAATATAAGTTTGCGGCTTTTTCTCTGCATAGGATCGGTCCATGCCGATGGAAGAAATCGGCTGCTTATGAAATGTGACCACATAATTCGGGCCAAAAAAAATAGATATTTCGGAGCTTGTTAATTCACGCTTTTCATCACCGTTAGTCTTTAACGCCAAAGCTTCCATGTTGATGAAAAGATAATCGCCGTAATCATCCATTTTGGGATGACACTGATCATTCAAGCAATCTTCGATGGCGAGTTCATGGAAATTAAAAATCTCTACCAAAAGCTCGCACTCCAAGTCCGTGGGCTCTTCCAAATCCACCCATAGCGTTCCCTGATTTTTGGTGATGATATTCAACATTTCCGCGCGCGACAAATCGCGCTTGAAACCGGCTTCTTTCGAATAAAAGTAGGTTGAAATCATGGGTTATTTCCTCAGCTTGTATCCGGAACGGAAAAGAGTAACTGTTATAAAAAATAAAGCCGCAAAAATCGCGCCGACTACGGCCAGACATATTGTAATCGAAGCATCAGATACGCCCAAAAAACTATATCGCAGACCATTGATCATATAAAACATCGGATTATAAGCAGAAACAGCTTGTAATTTTTGCGGCAGCATCGCCGTTGAGTGAAAAACGCCTCCTAAAAAAACAAGTGGCGTGATTAAAAAAGTCGTCGCGATGCTTAAATGCTCAAATTCTTCCGCGACAAGCGCCACGATCATTCCCAAACAGGAAAAAGAAAGCGAAACCAAAACCAAAAAATAGAAAACCATAAAAGGATGAGCCCAGGGCAAATTTACGAAAACCGACGCTACGCCAAAAACGCCTGTCGCGATAAGCATGCTGCGAACCAATCCTCCAAAAATAATCGCAAAAACCATTTCGGTGTAAGAAAGCGGCGTCACCAAAAGCTCTTCGATATAATTCGCCCAGCGGGAAATAAAAAGCGAACTGGATGTGTTTTGATACGCGCTTTCAATCACATACATCATAATCATGCCCGGCAACATAAACTGCAAATACGGCACGCCGTGAAGCTCTCCCATCCGCTTTCCAAGGGATAATCCAAAAATAAAAATATATAGAAAGCTCGAAACAAGCGGCGGCAAAAGCGTTTGAATGGCCACGGTGAAAAACCGTACGATTTCGCGCCACACCAATGTTTTAAACCCAATCAAACGGTTCATGCTTTTTTCTCACGAATTAATTTTAAAAAAGCTTCTTCGAGCTTTGGTTCGCGCACTTCAACTCTTTCGATTTCAATCCCGGCCCCCACTAAAATTTTAAGCGCGGCATTCAAAGCGCCGTTCGCCGGCGACAGTTTTAATTTTCGTGTTGCCGAATCGAAAGACGCGCCCAGCGCGGATAAAGCGGGCGGTATTTTTTCCAAAGCTTGTTTCACTTCAAATTCCATTTCGCCGTGATAAACTTTTTGCACAAGATCAGCTTTCTTTTCAACCGCCAGCATTCGGCCTTCGTGAATCACGCCGATTGTATTGCAAAGCTGCTCGGCTTCTTCAATGTAATGCGTTGTTAAAATAATTGTTGTTCCGGACTGATTCAGTTTCTTTAAAAAATCCCATAACTCAAAGCGCAATTCAATGTCCACGCCCGCGGTCGGCTCATCCAAAATAAGCAGTTTGGGCCGATGCATCAGCGCGCGCGCGATTAAAAGCCTGCGCTTCATTCCGCCGGAAAGTTTTTTATAATCCTGTCCGCGCTTTTCCCAAAGATTCAGCATTTTCAGCAATTCTTCAGCGCGCGCTTTCGCTTCTTTAGAAGGCATTCCAAAATAGCCGCCTTCCAAGCGCAAAATCCATTCCGCTGAAAAAAAGGGATCGAAGTTAAACTCCTGCGGAACCAGTCCGATCAGGCTGCGTGTTTTGCGGTATTCCCGAATCACATCATGTCCGAAAACACGCGCATCGCCTTCCGTATAATTAGCCAATCCGGTTAAAACGCGAATCGCGGTTGTTTTTCCGGCTCCGTTCGGCCCCAAAAATCCAAAAAAGTCGCCTTCTTTGACTTCAAAGGAAAGCTTATTCAGGGCCTGAAATTTCCCGTAAAACTTATTGAGATTTTTTATTTCAACAGCGCTGATCACCGGCCCCTCGCTTCTACGTGATCACGTTAGGCTCTTCGCGGCCAAAACGTTGCTTCAGTTTCAAAAACTTTCGTGTCCATTCATAAAGCGGTTTTAAAATT
>CAZSVD010000029.1:0-13258 GCA_964610145.1 uncultured bacterium
TCTAGGTCGGTCTAGGACACCAGGTTTTCATCCTGGTAACAGCGGTTCAAATCCGCTTGGGGACGCCATCGTTTTTAAAAGCCTTATTACCTTACGGTGATAAGGCTTTTTTATTTGAAGCCGGGGTAGCAGACTCTCTGGATCAATTATAAATTGCTTACTGTGTTTCGCTTTTTGTGAAGGAACTTTTAGACTTGTTTTTGATTGATTGAATAATGATTTCATTTCTGCAGAATTTAAACAATAATGTTCCCGTTTTAAGAGTTCAGCAGGGGTATTGAATGAATTTGTGGTGCTTAGAAATATTGGGTTTTACGGCAGGCGCGATTGCGGCTTTTAGCGGCTTGGGCGGGGGGCTTGTAATCGTGCCCGGACTTGCTTTGTTAGCTGGAGCGGATGTTAAAGAGGCTATTGCTGTCAGCGCGTTGGCGAATGTGGCTATTTCATGTAGTGCGGCCTTGGGACATCTGAAGAGGCATGTTCCCAACCTTCGGATTGTTTCTTTTTTAGAGATGTTCGCTGTTCTGGGTTCCGCGCTTGGCGCGTTTATTACGTTGAAACTCGGAAAAGATTTTCTTTTTGGATTGTTTGGATTTTTCTTTTTTGCCACGGCTGTTTTTCTTTGGAACAAGATTAACGAGGAGTGGGTTCCAAGGCAGTCACAAGATTCTGTGGCAAAAGCGTTAGGCTGGGAAGGCTCTTATTATGACGCGTTGGAAAAACGCAGCATCAGTTATATTGGAAGCCGCGCGATTTTCTCAGGATTTCTGATGTTTTTATCGGGGATGATGTCCGCGCTGCTTGGCTTTGGCGGTAACGCGCTTGTGGTGTTGATTCATAATCGGGTTATTGGACTTCCGCCGAAAGTTTCGCTGACGATGAGTAATTTAGTGGTCGGGGTGATTGCTTTAGCCGGAGCCAATATTTATTTAGAAGCAGGGTTGATTAATCCGCGGCTTGTTGGGGGCATTATTCCCGGGGTGGTTGTCGGAGCGCTGGTCGGTTCAAAGTTTGTGGCTTCTTTTTCAAATCGCGTTATCCAACTTTTTCTGATCTTGATGCTTTTTCTTGTGGGGGTAGAAATGATTACGAGCGGGTTATGGAGGCATTCATGAAAAGAAACGACCGCATGAAATGGATCGCGACTTTTGATATGGAGCCTTTGATTAGCGCGATTCTTATTTGGTGCTTGGTAGTAAGTATGCTTTTTATATGCGCGGGACTTCTCTCTGTTAAGGTTTTTAATCTATCTTCCGGTTTTGGATCTAATCTTTTGGCGCGGAGCCTTCCGGTGCTGGTGGCGATGGATTTTAAAGAGATTCCTCATCTCGAATCTTGGCCGCAACTGCTGATTCATTTTGGATTTTGTTTATTATTGATTATGCCTTACGCAAGACTGTTAACGTCATTTTTTTATTTTTTGGTGATTGAGCGTGATTGGAAGCACGCTGCATTTACAGGGTTTATTGTTGTTTTACTGAGCCTGGGACTTTTTTCACAAGTAATCTGAAGTTATGAAAAAGATTCTGCATTTAACCTCTCATCTGAAAATCGGCGGAATTACGATTTATATCACTTCATTATCCGAGTGGCTGGTTAAGCTTGGATACTCTGTGGCGGTTGCGGCGGATAAGGGGACGGTGGATGCGGAGTTGCAGCGAATCGGAGTCAACCATTGGCTTGTTCCTTTCCATACCAGCGCGGAGTTCAGTTTTCAGGTTTCCCGCGCGACAAAACAGCTTGAAGAGCGTTTGCGGATTGAGCCGGTGGATTTGATTCACGCGCATACGCGGGTTGCCCCGGTTGTGGCGGACCGGATTTCAAAGCGATTGGGGATTCCGTATGTGACTACCTGGCATGGTGTTTTCAAGAGAAGGCTCGGTCGGAGGCTCTGGCCTTGTACCGGAAAGTTAACGATTGCGATTAGTTCCCCAGTCGCGGAAAAATTAATCGAAGATTTCAAAGTTCCCAGGAATCAGGTTCGATGTGTTTATAACGGGATTCATACGCAGCATTTTGCGAGCCCGCCATCGGCCGAAGCTGTTGAGCAGTATTGTAAAAAATGGAATATTAATCCGGATCATCCCGTAATTGGCGGGGTGGGAAGATTGGCGGCGGGGCGAGTAAAAGGGTTTGATACTTTATTGGTGGCCGCATACTATTTGAAACAGAAGTTTCCGAATATTCAGGTTTTAATTGCAGGCGACGGGCCGAGACGCCCCTTTTTGGAAGATGTTGCGCGGCGGTTAAAAATTTTGGATTGTGTCCGTTTTGCGGGAGAGATCAAAGATGTGCGTGTTCCTCTTGCCGTTATGGACGTGTTTGCCTTCACGTCGCGTTGGCCGGAGGGATTTGGATTAACTTTGGTTGAAGCGATGTCCGCGGGAAAAGCGATTGTGGCAACCAATGTGGGTGCTGTTCCCGAAATTATCCGTGACGGTCAGGATGGTTTGCTTGCGGCGGTTGATGATCCGTTTTCAGTGGCGGAGCATGCCGCACGTTTGTTAAGTGATCGTGCATTTGCTTCAACGCTTGCGACTCAGGCACAGAAAAGAGCTCGCGAAGTTTTTGATATTAAGCCCATGGCTGAAAAAGTCGCCGCTGTTTACGAAGAAGCAATGCGTCGCTGATCAGCGTGAGTCTTCCTGCTCAAGTGTGTGGGGATTAAAGCGCAAATGGCGCAGTTCCTTCGCAAAAAGTGCGCTTAATCCGACAATTCCCAGCGTCACAAGTCCGCCTACAATCACGCAAGGTACTGTCCCAATCCAGGCCGCGACTAAACCGCTTTCAAATGCGCCTAATTCGTTCGAAGAGCAGATAAAAATCCAGCTTGCTGCCGCGACACGCCCGCGAAGATGTTCCGGAGATAAAAGGCGAATCATGGAACGTCGGATCACTACGCTGATGCCGTCAAAGACTCCGCTAAAAAATAAGGCGAAAATTGAAAGAAAAAAGTTTTTAGAGAATGCAAAAACCAGAATGCTAATTCCAAAGCCCGCAACCGTAAGAAGCAGGTTTCTTCCGGCATGGCGGATCGGTGGCTTATGTGTTGCTAAGAGTGTAACGAGAATCGCTCCCACAGACGGAGCCGCATTTAAAATTCCTAAGCCTTTTGCGCCGACATGAAGAATGTCATTCGCGAAAACAGGTAGAAGTGCCATAGCCCCACCAAATAAAACTGCAAACAAATCGAGGGCGAGCGCTCCCAGCAAAGGTTGATTCGTAAATACGAAATGCCATCCGGTGGCAATGCTCTTGAGAACAGGCTCCGTTTTTTCAGGAATCAGCTGCGGTCCGGGCTGAATTTGATTGGTGCAAAACCACGAGAGCATAAAAAAAACAAAAATGACCAGATAAGAAGCAATCGCGCCGCCGGCGTCGAAGATAAATCCAATGCATGCCGGACCGACAATTGAAAATGTCATCCAGGTACTGCTGACCCACGATCCGCCGCTGACGGTTAAATCTTTGGGGATGATTTGCGCCTCAAAAGCGGTTCCGGCGGGATCTGAAAATCCACGTGCGATACCGGCGATAAAAATAACCGCGTAAAGCGCGATGACGGATCCGGAATGGTGACTTTGCCAGGAGATGAGTGCCAAGGCTAAGGCACAAAAGCATGATACGGCTCCCGTGATCAAAAGAATTTTTTTTCGGTTGAAGTGATCCGCGACATAGCCGCCGAAAAGAACCAGCGAAATGACAGGGATTGCTTCGACCAAGCCCAGCATACCCAGGGCAAGGGTGCTGTGGGTTATTTTGTAAATTTGAAATCCAATGACCACCGCCAGCGCACGGCTTGCAAGGGTAAAGCAGCCGATCGAGCCGATAAAAAAGCGAACATCTCTTATTTTGAGAGCGGCGGCAAAGTGTTTTCTGTTTTCGTGTTCCATCGGTTCTGTTCGCTTTTAACGCATGGTAGAATGTTGCGCATATTCTAAAGCAACCTTGTCACTTTAATGTCAAAAATATCAAATGAGTATTGCGCAGGTTAATTCCAAGTCTGTCAAAGAAGCGGCGCAAATTTTATGCGCCGGGGGAGTTGTCGCTTTTCCGACCGAAACCGTTTATGGTTTGGGTGCGGACGCTTACAATGCAATTGCGGTGGCGCGGATTTTTGAAATTAAGAATCGCCCGCATTTTGACCCGTTGATTGTGCATGTCGCGGATCCGGCGGATGTTGAACGTTTGGCGCATATTTCTGAAACTGCGCGTATCTTAATGAAACAGTTTTGGCCCGGGCCGCTGACTTTAGTTTTGAAAAAGAAACCGGGAATTCCTGATTTGGTTGTGTCAGGGCTGGACACCATTGCGGTTCGTATGCCCGCGCATCCGGCAGCTCTTGATTTGATCCGTGCGGCAAATACTCCGGTTGCGGCTCCCAGCGCCAATCCCTTTGGTTATCTGAGTCCGACAACCGCGGTACATGTTGAAGAGCAGTTAGGTTCAAAAGTACCGATGATTTTGGATGGAGGCTCCTGTCAGACCGGAGTTGAATCGACGATTGTTGATCTATCGGGGGAAGTGCCGAAGCTTCTACGTCCGGGTGGTATTGAGACAGAAGCTATTGAAAAGTTAATTGGAGCATTGGGAAAAAATAAAGCAAGCGCGAAACCTTCCGCACCGGGACAATTAGAGCAGCATTACTCTCCGCGTAAGCCGCTGAGAATTTTATCTGAAAATGAAATGCTCTCGCACAGGCAATTAACGAAAGCGGGATTACTTTTGTTTCGTGAACCGCAAAAAATGATATCCTGCCAAAGCGTTGAGGTTTTATCAAAGTCGGGAGATTTAAGAGAAGCTGCGGCGAATCTTTTTTCCGCTTTGCACAGGCTAGATCATAGCCCCGCGGAAATTATTTTTGCTGAGCCGGTATCAGAGTTTGGGTTGGGAGCCGCTATTATGGATCGTTTGTGCAGAGCTTCTGCTACGTTTAAGTAATATCTCATCCGATTAATCATTAAAATGAGCCAAAAAGGCACAATAATTGTTATATATTGCTATATTTATGAATATATTATTTAAATAAATTCATAAGAGATCTTGATTGGCATAACCAAGTCTGTTAAATTTTTTTTAAGAATAGAAAACCCAAAAAATGACCATTAACAAAAAATTTTTATGAAGTCATTTCCGTTACCTTTAAAAAAGGGAATTGCTGCGGTATTGGTTGCCGTGTTTCTTGTTTCCGGACAAAGTTTTCCGGCGCATGCAGAGACACGAATCGCTGAGCCCAATATCTTAAAAATGAGCGCGCAAAATCTGGCGCAGATAAGCATTCCATCTACCTGGGGAGAATTGACGGAAGTTCATTCGGACACAGGTCCCGTGGTCATTTTGATACAAGACGCGCACGCGATTCCTGAGGCCCAAAAAAATATTCACGCGCTAATACGGTACTTCGAAAAAAAGTATGGAGTGAATCACGTCCTGGTTGAAGGTGCTGCCTCACAAATTGATCCGCAAATTTTCCGGAGTTTTCCGGAACAAAAAACTCTTAAAAAAATATTTGAAGATTATTACTCCAAGGCGGAATTAAGCGGAGCTGCGACCTCCTCTGTTTTTGCGAATAGCTCCGCGAGCTACCAGGGGATTGAAGATTGGAATCTCTATGAAGACGCGATCATTCAGTATGTTCGTGCTTTGCGGCATGCGCCGCAACTATTTGAGAAGCTTGAACGGGAAAGACAAGCATTGAATGCAGAAAAAGAAAAAGTCTATGGCCCGGATTTGAGCAAGATTGATTCACAGGTCGAAAAATTTTATGCCGACGCAAATCAACTGGCGGATCTTTTGCGATCTCTGGGAAAAATCCAGCCTCCCCGGGAAGACAGCGAGCTTGGTGTTGTCTGGAAAGAGATCCACCGCAGTCAAAGGGAGGGCTTGTCTGTTTCTCAAAATAAAGATATTGAGATTCGCGCTTTAGCGGAAGAAGTGAGCAAAAGCAATCTGAACAAAACAGCGCGGGCGGAATTTAATGCCAGGAAACAACAATGGATGACCGGCGAAATTAGCGTGGAAGCTTTCGGAATGGTTCTTCAAGAAATGGCGCAAAAAGCGGGGCTTAAGCTAAAAATCAGCACGGAATTGTTTAGGAATATTCAAGATGAGCGTCGCTTGAAATCAATTGAAGGAACTAAGTTATTTAGAGAGCTTGAAAATTATATTGCGGAGATCAAGAGGCTTTTAATTCAGCAGTATCCGTCCGAAGCTCGAAATCAAGTGGCTGAGCTTGATCAAAGGACTCAAGCTTTACGTGTTTCTTCGAAGCTGGCGAATCTCGAGCTTTCACGAAATGACTGGGACTTAATTTCAAAACAAAGTGTGGATGCTATTTACGCTTCAAACATTGCATTTTATAAAATTGCGGAAAAGCGCGAAGAAGCTTTTATGCAAAATCTTTCCCGAGTCAACACGGATAAGCCGCTTGTGCTTGTCGCGGGAGGTTTTCATACGCAGGGGATGTTACGGAAGCTAGAAGAGAAGGGATACTCCTGTGTGCTTGTGACGCCTAAAATCCGTGAGCTTCCTTCAAAAAATTATTACCGCGAACATATGCAGGGCAATGTTTCGTGGAAATCCTACTTTAAAATTGAAAATGGAAAAGTTCGTCCTTACGATGCTTTTGTGAGAGCTGTTCGCGATAAATTGCTTGCTGAAACACCAAACGCATTCATTTTGAAGAGCTGGCGAGATCAAATTATTCGGGATCTTTCTGATCAGGGACGGGCGCAGGATGCGTGGAAATATACGAGGTTTTTGGATGAAGTTGCAAAGAAAAATAATTCGGGGGCAATGTTCTCTGAGGGGTTTGCGGAGAGGTTGTCGCGCCGCGTGGAGCAATTTATTGCAGGGTTGCGTGCTTTGCATGAATCCAACCAAATCAATACCGCGGGTGTTTCCGGATTACTCCGTTCGATGACTGCGGTGGAACCATTCACGGGTCCATTGCAATATACTCCGGGCGGAATCATTTCCGGTCAGGTTCTTGACGCAGGTGAGACGGAGATGTCCGCACACGAAGTTTCAATCATGGGTGAAGTTCCTGTTGCTCGTTCAGAGACACGGGACGGAGGATTTGTGCGACTGCCGCTTGTATCGAAGACGCTATTTCACCTTCCCGCGTATAGTCCGAGTGATTTTATAGTTTATGTTCATCAAGAGCAGAACTGGAGGACATTTGTTTTTGCTCCATATGACAGAGATGTCGGGTTCGTTGCCGCTCAGGGAATTGAGGCCAAACGGTTCAAAGAATATCGAGATCAACATCCTTACATTATCCAAATGTTTAACCCCGATGGCACAACCCAGGTAATGCCTGCAATTCTGCCCGGTCAGTCTGCACATGAGCAAAATGAATCATCGAGAGATTTGGATCGTCAGTTTAAAGATTTTTTAAGTCAGCAAGGCAACGAAGATTGGAACAAAGCCATTCTAGCGCGTGACATTTTAAAAGCCCGTCGCTCCGAAGTACGTGATTTTATCGTGCAGAATTGGGAAGCCATTGTGGTTTTTGGATCTATTTTGAGCGGCGCTGTTCTGTGGCTTTTGAGCTATTGGAAAAACTCAAAATCTAATAACTTAAGTCCCAAATTAGTGTCAGAGAAGCCGACACAGCCTCATGGACCGGAGCTGATATTTTCTGAAGATGAGTGGTTGGGTTCCGCAAATGTCTTGACCCGTGGCGGGATGCTGGAAGTTTATTTTAAAGAGTATTTTAACGGTAAGCCTCAGCTGAGTCCTTCTTATTCGTTCACTGCGCAACAATACCAACATTCGGTTCAGCCTTTTCTTGATGCTTTGGGTGAGTTAGTACAAGTTGAAGAGGATACCAAGGCTGTCACCAGGGCATTTCAAAAAATGGATGGTGAGCTGAAGGGGCAATCAACCGAAATGCTTTATTGGCTGGCGATAGAGCTCGAAAAAACTCCACGCTATCGTAGTCCGACATGGACGAATGATAAAGTGCGGGAGGTTTTTCGCGAGGACTTGTTCGGTTTGTTTAAGGATTTATTGGAATGGATGCGCCCCGGGCAAGAAAATCAAAAACAATTTCAAGATTTGCGCGCTTCGATTGAACTTGAAGTCGAAACTTTGGGTCAAAAACGTCTTCCGGTTTGGGCTTACCCCGTGGAGTGGAATGATTTGCCGGGAATCCAGGATCGGGAAGCATTACGGCTGGTTAAAAAACTTCAGGATAAGGCGGGTGAAAGTTTAAATTTGGATAAGGGCAACCTTCGCGCCATATCTCAATACTTTGTTGAATTGAGTGCTGTTAATAACGAATTAAATCAGTATTTAGAAACGCATTCAGATCAATTGCCATTAAGCGAGATTTATCGTGTCTCATATTCCGTTTTGTTAATACCGTTCTTTTTGCATGCTGAGGCGAATCTTGATCCGGAAAAAATAATTCTCTCTTTCAAAGAGTTGGCCGGAACACTTCATCGAGAGCTGATAACGGTCGCCGACGCCGAACATTTAACCGGAGCTGCGGTGGATGTTCCTCTTGAAAAATTTGGAGGAAATTTGCATGCCACGCGCGCAGCTTTAAATTTAATTGAAGATTTGCACGTAACATCGGAAACCATCAGTGCTTTGGCGCTTTCGTTAATGCTCAAAGAAACCCAGCTGCTTCAGAATGTAGAAACCGGTTTAAGTTTATTTCGCTCAGAAACGCGGACGGATCTTATTCCTCCACAACTCAAGAAACTTTTGGCACGATCTGATGCGGAAGGGCGAACGCTATTTGAAATGGGAAATCCGGACTCCGTTCGCGCTCCATGGAAAATTGCTTACAAATGGGATCAAAACTTGGCTCAGGTTTGGTTAATGCGTCAATGGTTTAATTCGCACTCCAAAAATGAAAATGAAGTCTGGTTTAATAATTGGAAGAACTTGTTAAAGTCACCTGGCTTCTTGCAATTTTTATTTGAGCCCGGCTCAAGATTCAAGCTTTCCAAAGACAAACATGATCCTATTTCAAGTATCCAGGCAGTTTATCTTGCAGGCGAGATAACGGAGTTAATGCGTCGATTTCACTTTGAGCTTGGTGCGGAAACCGGCCGCGTGGTGATTCAGTATGATCAGGCAAAAAATGAATTCATTTCAATCGCGCCAAGGCGTCCGTTGCCGCAATGGCTTCGAATGTTAATCAGTTTTATAGATCCGTTTGATAAGCTGGGATTACAATCAAGAGCTTTTAAAGAAGTGGCGCAGCTTAATGAGTTGAAAGGAGTTTCATTATTTGCGCCATTGATCCGATTGTGGCAAAAAGGATGGCGGGGTTTTTGGGAGAGTCGTAAACAAGAGCGTTTAAGAGCCCGTACGGCTCGTACTACGGATTATTTTTCAAATAAAGATTACCAATTGCTTTCAAAAGCTTTCGAGCGGAAAGAAAAACAAACGCTGTTTCCGTCGGAAATTCAACAAGCCGCTATTATTACGAGAAACCGACCTGAGGCGTTGGGGAAAAGCATGAGGGCCTTAATCGAAAATATTACCCGAACTTACCCGGTGGTTAAGACGGAGCCAGACTCCCTGCGTTTTACACTTTATGTGTTAGATGATTCCGACCCTGATTTTGAGAAGCTTAATGCAGAAACTGTGAAATCTCTTCAAGCAGATTATGCGTCTTATGCGATTGATATCGTGCATATTGGAGATGCCCAAAAGCAAGAAGGGCGAACCTATTTGAAATCAAAACTAAAAGATGAAAACGCGCAAAAAGCGGTTGATGCTGCTTTTCAAAGAGGACTCGGCGGCAATCGCAATTGGGCTGCGCTTCTTTCCCATGGCGAGTCTTATCTTATGATGGATGATGATATGGAGCCTGCGGTAACAACTTTGCTTCGTCGCTCGGATAGCAATCAAAATATGTCTTATACCGTAGATGTTTTGGGGTCATTGGGACGCGCTTTAGGTGTTGGGGCACCGACTGCTTTTTTTGATTATGCCTTGCACGATGACATTGCCATGAAAAACTTGACCGTAATAAAAAATGATCAAGGTGATTTTGTGATTAAAGGGAATCGTATTCCCGATGGTGGCCGCGGCCGCATGACCTTAAGTTCAAGTCCCTCGGGGGGAATGATGGCGGTTCGAGGCTCACCGATTCCTCCGGTGACTTATCCCACGCTGAGACACCAGGATTTTATGATTGCGGCGCAGCAGATGGGGCAATCGGACAAAGTTCGGCCGAATTCAATTAAAATCGCGGGTGCAGTAGATCATTGGAAGCAAGATATTCAGGGGAATGTGTTTGAAACACTAATTCGTGAAGAAATTGATTCAGATTTTATGATTTTTGTCCGTGATATTTTTTCAAAAGTCGCGGACAGTCATCACAGACTCAAACCTGAAGACTTGCTTCAAACCAATGCTTTAAATGACAAACATATCAAGGTCGATCAGGCCGTGCAAGCCATTGCGCAAGTTTACTACCGGGATATGGGACATCGCTATGTTGAGTTGACAGGGCAGCTGGCTTATGTCGCAGAAAAATACTTTGGCATAAAAAATGAAAACATAGATCAATTCAAACAGATGCTTGAAAGTAAGGCCAAGGAGTTTCACAATGGCAAGCAGGGCAGTGTTCACTTTGCGGAATGGCTGAAACAACAACTTCTCGTCAACGGAGATGGTGTCTCGGCTTTTAAAGCTCGTTTTCGCGAACGAGTTCTACCTGAAATTGAAGCGTATTCGCTTTCTCTTAAGTATTGGCCCAAAATTATTAGTGCTCGTTCCGAATCTCGTTTTGGCATAAAAGAAATCAAATTGCAAGGCGCTGAAGGATCCCGCTCCGAAATTCGCGTGGTTGGTTCTGATCTCAATTATGAAAAAGTGGCGATGAAATGGCCGGGGAATGAAAGTCGGGAGGTACTTATTCCTCAAGCACTCTTGAAAGGCCTTCACGACGAACGAACAATGCCAGGGCGTTATTACATCGGCGGCAGCGCTGTTATGTGGATTTTACGCTCATTGTCTGGCGCAAATGAGATTGAGCCATTTGAAGATGCGGTGAGTGATATTGATTTTAAAGATGATCGTATATCGGGAGGGGGACTTAAAAGCGCAATTGACGCGGCGTTCACCGAGTCGGGGCATTCACGTATTCATGCAGAAAGAGTTACCCCGGTTTATTTTGAAAAGCGAAATTCGGTCTATAATTATTCTGTTGCGCAAATTGTAATCGCAATTAATAAAACCGAAGACGGTCAGATTTCGTTTGAGATTGATCGTGATCATACGATCTTTCCTTTGGAAAAATCTTTAAAAGACTTTGATAGCGGCATTTTGCGTTTTGATCCGGATTCAGCCCCTTATATGAGCGCTGACCGTATTCTTAGGGGGATTCGCGGATTTTTGAGATATGACTTAAAATCAGTTGCTTCGGACACACTTGATTTTATGAATGTGAATCTTGATTTCCTGGCGAGAACTTCTGTTGCGGATGAAACCGGCTTTGTGACTCAGCTGAATAAAATCGCACGACTGATTGTATCCGATAAATTGTTTCAAAAGCTTTCCGCGAGTCCGCTTTATACCGAAGCATTACGGAATCTTTTGATTCGTTATCTTCAGGATATGATTCCGGAAAGTGATCCGTATCTTGCGAAACAAAGTTTTGAACTCATTAAAAAATTATCTGACGCTCTCCCGCGTTTTCCATTATCGAGTAAAAAGCCTGTTTCAAATTACACTCAG
The DNA here is from genome assembly GCA_964610145.1 of uncultured bacterium. GTDB lineage: Bacteria > Omnitrophota > Omnitrophia > Omnitrophales > Aquincolibacteriaceae > Multiplicimicrobium. The sequence goes on from CAZSVD010000029.1 coordinate 11,707, forward strand.
GTCACCGGTCAAGCTCTTGCGACCGGAGAACAAAACTCTTCTTTTTTGGTGAGAAATGATTTCTTGCGTGCGCTTCAGAGTAAGGAAATTAAGCCAGGCACGGAAGTGACCCTTTATGGTCCCAATGTCATTTTAATGGCGGTGGGTCATGTGAACTTGTTTTTGGCGAGTGGTTTTTTGCCAGCCTATTTTGAAAAAGGAAAAATTTATTTTAGATCAAATCCATCAGATTTTGATTATGTTTTCTACGATATGGCACATCCCGATCAGACAGATCCGGTTTGGGGCGGCTTGATCAATGGGTATAGAGCTGAAAGTATTGGGAAAAGGGAAGAATTTATTTCGGGAAGTACCACTTTGGACGGACTCTATATAAAACTCACCAAGCAAATGGATAGAAGTGTTGTTGCTATTGTTGGGGGGCAGCCAGGTGTCGATGTTTCGCGGGCATTAAATAATTTTATTGCGGGCAAGATCGAATTAGTGCAATCCGAAAAACCACTTAATGCTGGGAATATTCTGGGAATACTCAGTTTGGTTCTCAATCTGGGAATGAATCTTGATGAACAGCTTACCGAGCAATTGATTCAGAGTATTCATAAGCTTAAATACGAAGATTTTTCAACTCTACGATGGAAAGATATCACAGCTCTTCTTAATTACCCTGACTTTAAATCTCGTTTTACTGCGACGAAGCGCATGGCGAGAGTTCGGAAGGTAATCGATGTTTTTATTGAACAACGTGCAGAAGTGAAAGCTCTGAGTTCGGACATTGATGTGATATTGCAACAACTAGTTGCGAATATGCCCGACTGGCGAACTTCCCCGAAAATGAACTCATCCCGTTCTGAATCAAGAGAGTTAAAGGAAACAAAATCCGGGAGAATGAAAATGGAATTAACCGCGGGGCAATTCGGTGATGCTGCTGTGGGAACGAGTTACATTTCAAGCATTCTTAAGTTTTGGCAAAAGCATACCGGGGTTTTTCCGGTCGAGGCTGTTAAGAGCGCAGAATTAGCAGATCAATTTGTTTCTGAAGAAAATGGGAAAAAATTTTGGCAATTATTTATTCATCATGAATTAAAAGGTAAAAGTGGACTCGGTGAAAATCTTTCGAATCAAGATCGATACGGAAACTATTTGTGGGTGATTGTCAATGAGAGTGGTGAAATTACGATGGCGCTTCCTATTGAATATGACATCGAAAAAAAAGAAGTTCGCAGTTCTGTCGGAAAGACAGCGCAAATGCTGCGAATTTATCATCCCGGAACCTATTACGGAACGGAAAATTATTTTGAACCCGCGGTTTTAGGGCTTGTGCATCGTGGATTGAGATATATGACCAATGGTCAGAATCGTGACCTGAATTATCTTGATGGCTTGAGAAGAGACCCGGAGATTCACTGGGAAGACGCAGGCGCTTGGGTTGTTATTCAAGGTTCTGAATACGAAAGGATGTCGGGGCTAGGGTTGGAAGGCTTAAAAGTAGCGGATGGGGTTGAAACCGCATTTGAAGTTTTAAATGACGCGCGGCGCTCACAGGGATTGACTG
>CAZSVD010000030.1:0-3476 GCA_964610145.1 uncultured bacterium
AACCACGGCGATTCAAAATCAATACTTCGAGAAAGTACTTTCTGATTTGACCGATGAAGAGCGATTCGAATCAGCCAAAGCATTATTGCTTAAATTGCCCGCGATTATTGACGCATGGGGAAGTTATAGCCCTCATTTCAAGACGATTCGAGTTAACCCTAATCCGAAGTCCATGACGGCTAAGGGAGCAGAGTCAGAAAAGGACCGTGAGCTCATTCTGCGTTCAACGATCAAGCATGAAGCGATTCACTATTTGTCGGATGATATTGCGGGACGGGGAAGAATTTTAAAAGTACCCGAGGAATGGGAGTTTTTAACTTACGCAATCGATGTCATTGAACGCGTTGAACATATGCCCGCGGGAGTCAGCCTCGGAGATTATAAAAAAGAATTTGGTGATCAGGCACTGGAACAACTTTTCGAGCAAGGTCGCCAATTTGCGCGCGATGGCGGAGCCGGCATCGAAATCAAAGAAGGTGTTGCCGGTGGGGCCGGAGCCGGACTTTTCTTTGACGGACTTTATGCTCAGGCGGTCTTGGCGTACAAGGCCGCCGGGCTTTCTTCGACAGCATTTTTAAATCGTTATGCCGGGCAGCGCGCGGTTGCGATTGTGCTTGGCGGCTTCCTTTATGAAAAGCAAGTGACGGATAATAAGTTTGGAACGCTTGCCTATTTAAAATCGGTGTTCGATGTTCTTGATAGCCGGCAAGGCGAACCTCTTCCTGAAGAAAAACCGCATATGGAAAGAGTTTTTAACGAAGTGCAAAGTTACGTCAGTTCATTGGCCGGTGAACAGATCCAAATGCGTCCCGTTTCCGGCGGTTTTTGGCGCTATCAAGGCGGTGAAGATGGAGGCGCCGGTGAATTGCAATACTTGCCCTCTGATTTTAGGCCAAGATTTGAAGACGGAGAGCTGCAGGATCGCGTCGCAAAGATGCGCGAAAGAGTTTTAGGGCATGCGCTTTTGGCATTGGGAAAAACCAATCATGCTCGAGCACCTTCCGAAGGAATTATTGCAGAGGAAGTGTCTAGACATCCCGCATTCGGGATTGCCTGGGATATTTTTAATTTACCGCATGTTATTCAAATGTCACTCACGCAGTTGGGTTTTAAACAGGGATTGAGTGATACGTTAAAGAAAGGCGCGGTGCTTTGGATTCATCGCGTTTTTCAGGATCGCTACTCATCTCAAATTCCGCTTTCATTTTCAAAAGCTAAATTAGCATCCCTGCCTTTGCATTTGCAGTATTTAGATTCGTTGATTTACATGTTTGTGAATGTAAAAAAGGAAACTCAAAGCGGCAGAGATGTTTTTGTCGCGGAAGATCCGCGTTTAGAGAACAAAGACGTGTTGGCGGAGCTGCAAAAATCATTCGGAGATTTTGATGTCGGAACCGATAACGGCTGGGGTGCCGGAAAGTTAATTTTGGATGCATCAAAAATCGATTTGGAGAAATTTACTCAAATTTTTGAAAATAAAGTGTGGCCGGCAATTGAGCGTTTGTACAAACTCGCCCTTTAGCAGGAAATGAAGAAGTTGGAAGCCTCCAACAAAGTAAAAGATGATGCCAAAGAGGCCATGCAAAAGCAGTATGAGCAAATGGCTCAGAACTACATGCAGCAAGCGCAAAATCAATTTCAGGGGCAAATGCAATCGGCGCAGCAGACGCAGGATTCCCAGGGGCAGGGTAACTCTTCAGGACAACCCCAGCAATCGGGCGCATGTCAGCAATCCGGGCAGGCAGGTCAGCCGGGCAGCCAATCAGGTAGTCAGTCCGGAGGGCAAGGCGGTGCTCAAGGAATGATGCAAGCCTTACAGGGAAATTCTCAGCTGGGCTCTGAAAGTGGCGCGGGGTCAGGTCAAGGACAATCAGCATCAGAAAGCCAGCCGCAAGCCGGTGATAAAAATCCGTTTAAGCCATTTCAAAATCCGGCAGCATCATCCGGCTCATCTCAGCAAACAGACAATCCCATGCAATCAGGCGGGAATGCAGCAACGACTGAAGGCAGCCCGGATTCAAAAGGAATGCAGCAAATGTTAACCGGACTTGAACAGCAATTAAATGGACTGTCGGATAAAGTCAAAGGCCTTCAAGATCAGCTCGGGCAAATGGGGCAAAATCTAAGCGCTATGCAAAGTCAGGCATCGGGTCTTAGCTCTCAAGCGGGAGAGTCCGCTGCACCACAGCCGCAAAGCGGTTTGGCCGAAGCGCTTCAGTCCGGTGCTTCAAATTTAGATCAGGGAACTCAGAGTTTGCAAAAGGACGCGGGAAGTGTTTTGGGCGGCGCGCAGTCGGCTAAAGCTCAGGCGAAACAAGCCGCGGCGCAGCAACCTTGGTCGCCGGATGCGCTTGACGCGCAAAACCAATCTGAACAATCCGTTGAGCAAGCACAGGCTCTTAAAGATCAGGCCGCTAAGCTGAAAGAAATGGCAGCGAAAATTAAAAAGCAAATTGATCAAATCACGAAAGATCTTTCAGCGGAAGGTTCACCCGATGTTTCAACGCTTTCAGCGCAAGCGGCCGCGGTTCAAAAGAATATTCAGGAGTTTAAAAATGAAGCGGCGAAAATGCAAAGCGGCGCACAAGGGATGGATTCCACGTTGGAAGGTTTGCAATCTTCAGTTCAGGGGCTTCAACAGGCAATGAAAAATCTTGCGGGTCAGAAGCCCGGTGATCAAAGTCAAGGTGAACCGGGTGAACAGCCTTCGTCTTCGCCCTCGGATAGTCATTCGTCCGCGCAGAGTTCCTCAGCCCCGGCATCATCCGGTACAAAATCAAGCTCTGAAGGTGGAAGCGGGGCGCGCTTTGATTTGCCCTCAAAAGCTAACGGTTTAACAGGGCTGACCGGCATTGGATCTGCGGAGGATTCCGCAGGTAAGACTGAGAAAACAAAGCTGAAACCATTTAAGCCTGCGCCGGTGACGATTGAAATGGATGAAGAAGCCGATGCGGCGAAATGGGGTTTTACGGTTGATCAGTGGCGTGAATACTTAAGCTGGAAAAAAGAAGATGTCAAAGTTGCTAAAGGACGAACGGTAAAAGTTAGCCGGTTGATTGATGAAACAAAAGAATTCTTAGATGCACTTTTACTGCCTGTTCGTAAGACAAAAGAAGTTGGGCCTTACGTTGAGGGTGAAGCTTTAGGAGATTCTCATTTGGTTGATGCGGCGATGGGGCAACCGGCGATGGTGGATGAAGTCAAAAAATTACCTGTCCTCATGTCGATCAGTATTATTTTTGACCGCAGTGGAAGTATGGGGTGGGGAACTCCCGACAGTGAGCCTATCAAGCTAGCAAAACTTATTGGCTTCGTTTTGCTTGAAGCCTTGTTTGAACATAATGAAGAAAGAGAAACTCGCGGATATCGTGATCAACCGCTGAGATTCGAACTCGGCTTATTTGAAAATGATCCGACTCTTTTGGTTTCACATGAGACGACGCAAAATACGGATCCCTTAAAAAGATCTTCTAAAA
>CAZSVD010000031.1:0-9234 GCA_964610145.1 uncultured bacterium
AGGGGTTGTGATCCAGGGCTACAACACAAAACCTTGCAAAGCGTTGCGGATGGAGCCGGAGCCTGTTTATCTGCCGCGGAATCCGCCGATTCGCGAGCGTAAAAATATCCCGACAAGCTGGATCGAGATCAAACTGATTGAAGGAAAAAATCGGCAGGTGCGGCGCATGACGGCCGCCGTGGGTTTCCCGACTTTGAGGCTGATCCGCGCGGCGATCGGAAATGTAAAAATCGGAAATTTAGAAGCCGGGAAATGGCGCGAAATAAAAAAAGAAGAGCTTCTTGGATGAAAAAAGTAATTTTTGCTTTAATCCTAAATTTGATTTGCTGTTCGGCGTATGCGGTTACGTTTGAAAGTTCCGCGCGTCAGGTGACGCTGCTTGAACTTTATAGTTCGGAAGGGTGCAGCAGTTGCCCGCCGGCAGATGATTGGGTGCGAGGTTTTCGTTCGCAGTCGACGCTTTGGAAAAATTTTGTCCCCGTGGTTTTTCACGTGGATTATTGGGATGATGGGGGATGGAAAGATCCTTTCAGCTCAGCACAGTTTACCGAAAAACAAAATCAATATGCGCGTATTTGGCGGATGAATACACTTTTTACACCCTGCGTGGTCATCGGCGGACTTCCTTGGCGCAGTTGGGCCAATTTGGCAACGCTCCCCACTTTTAATCGCAGTCCCGGCACTTTAAAAGTGGAAACGCAAGGTCCGGGCCGTTACCGGGTTATTTTCAATCCGACGGATAAACTGGCGCGTAATTATGAAGCGCACATGGCTTTGCTTGGATTTGACATTGATTCTATTCCCGCGAAAGGTGAAAATGCGGGCAGGAAGCTCAAACATGATTTTGTCGCGCTCGAATACGAACACACTTCTATGGAAGGGACTTCAGCTCCGTCCGCGGCGCTTAATTTAAACACACAGGATTCGCGCGCTAAAAAAACAGGCGTTGCGGCGTGGGTCACGCAAAGCGGCAATCCCGTTGCGATACAAGCTACCGGCGGCTATCTGGATTAATTTTAAAATGAATTCCGTTTAAGCAAGGCTCAGAGGAAAAATACGACAGTGCATATTCCTGATTATTTTTACGAAATATTGATTCTCTTCGGTGCGGCCGCGGTCGCGGCCGTGCTTTTTGAGCGGTTGCGTCTTCCCGGTATTTTGGGTTTTTTGCTCGCGGGTGTGGTCATCGGCCCTCAGGGGTTCAAGCTTTTAAATAATTTAGATCACGTGCATGAAATGGCCGAGTTTGGCGTTGTCTTGTTGATGCTTACAATCGGTCTCGAATTCTCGCTTGAGCGGGCACGGAATCTTATGAGAATCGCGCTTTGGGGCGGATCGCTGCAAATTTTTATTTCGCTTCTTACCTCGCTTTGCTTTGTGTGGAAAATGGGCGGATCCTGGCAGCAGGGAATCGTGATGGGGTTTGTTACGGCGCTTTCGTCCACGGCGATTGTTTTTAAACATTTGATGGACCGGGGCGAAATGGATACTAATTACGGCCGGATTTGTTTTGCTATCCTTATTTTTCAGGATCTTGCCGTGCCGGTCATGATGCTCGTGATTTTGAGCATGAGCGGCGCCGAAGGACATTTTTTAGGCGCGCTAGGCTGGGCTTTATTAAAGGCCGCGGTCTTTTTAGCCGGAATATTTTCAGCGGCAAAATGGATTTTGTTTCCGTTGCTTAAAACTTCCGTCATTACGCGCAGCCGTGAAACTTTCTTTCTTTTTATTTTTGCCGTTTGTCTTTGTGTTTCTTTGGCGAGCGCGAAACTGGGTTTGTCGATGGCCATCGGCGCTTTCTTGGCGGGATTGATTTTAGCGAATACGGATTTCGGCGTCCGCTTAATCGGTGAAATCGCGCCGCTCAGACATTTGTTTGTCAGTCTTTTTTTTGTTTCGATCGGATTACTTTTTGATATTCGTTTCGCGGCCGCGCACGCGCTGCAAATTGCGGCAATGGTGGGAATTGTTCTTTTCGTCAATATTGCGATTGTTACCGGAGTGGTTGTTGCGCTCGGGTATTCTCCGCGGGTGGCTTTGGCAGCGGGATTGCTTTTGTGCCAAATCGGAGAATTTTCGTTTGTTCTGATCCAAGTTGCCCGTCAGGGAAATGTTGTTACCGATGAATTCTATAAATTAGTGATGGCTGCCGCTTTCGTTTCACTTTTAATCAGTCCGTTTTTATTCGCGCTGGTGCCCAAAGTTTTGGGACTTTTTGAACGCCTTAAATGGTTTGGTATGCATCCGGACGAGTGGAATAAACGCGCGGCTCCCGATACGCAATTGCACGGGCATGTGATTATTTGCGGTTATGGAACCGTGGGAAAAGATTTGGCAATGACTTTGAAAGAAGAAAAAGTGCCGCTGATTGTTTTGGAAATGAGCCCGCGGCTCGTGCAAAAAGCCCGCATGGATAAAATCCGCGTGATCGCGGGAGATGTTTTAAATTTGGAGGTGCTTGAGCGCGCCGGATTGCATGAGGCTTCGGCCGTGATCGTGAGCTTTGGCGATCCGGTGGGAACTGTGCACGCGCTTGCGGTTTTACGGAAATTAGCACCCGATGTTTACATTGCTGTTCGCACAAGGCATCAGTCGGACGTGGCGCGGCTCTATGAAATGGGTGCCGATTTGGTTGTTTTGGAAGAGTGGGAAGCGAGTGTTCAGCTCAATCAGAGATTACTTGAGCATTTAAAAGTTCAGCCGGAAGCGATCCAAAATCACCTTGGGCGGATTCGTTCGCGTCAGGAAATTTTGGCTGAAGAAATGATTTTAAGACGCAATCGCGCTTTACCGGCCGATCCCGGAGCTTGATTTGTTTTGAGATGAGACATGGTCTGCGACCACTATGCAGCCCAGAGTATTATTTTTCAAACGGCGATGATGCCGTTTGAAGTTAGAATGAAGTGCTAGTATAATCCGCGGGCTTTGAAGAGCCCGTATTTTATCAATGACCAAAAAGGAACAATAGACCATGAGCAAGATTGCGAAAATTATTGCGCGCGAAATTTTAGACTCCCGCGGCAATCCTACCGTTGAAGCGGATGTTATTTTACAGAATGGAATACTCGGACGCGCGGCCGTTCCAAGCGGTGCATCAACCGGCGAATATGAAGCTGTTGAATTGCGCGACGGCGATAAAAAAGTTTATCAGGGGAAGAGTGTTCGTAAGGCCGTTAAAAACGTGAACACGGTGATTGCAAAAGCGCTTTTCGGAAAAGATGCGCTGAATCAAAAAGGGATCGATGATCTCATGATCAAGCTGGACGGAACTCCGAATAAAGCCAAGCTTGGCGCGAACGCGATTCTCGCGGTTTCCATGGCAGTTTGCCGTGCGGCGGCTATGTCGCAGGGCGTTTCGCTTTGGAAGCATATCGGTAAGCTTCACGGGAATAAGCGTTTTACGCTGCCGCTTCCGATGGCCAATATTATTAACGGTGGAAAACACGCTGATAATAAAATCGACTTTCAGGAATTTATGATCGCTCCGGTCGGCGCGAAAACTTACTCCGAAGGTTTGCGCTGGATCACGGAGATTTTTCATGTGTTGAAATCCATTTTAAAGAAAAAAGGTCACGTGACGGCTGTGGGTGATGAAGGCGGATTCGCGCCGAACCTTGGCAATGAAGAAGCGCTTGAAGTGATTATGGAAGCGATTCAGGCCGCGGGATATAAGCCCGGCAGCCAAATCCAGATCGCGCTTGATTGCGCATCATCGGAGCTTTTTGACGAAGGCGGCCGCAAAGGCTACAAGTTTTGGAAATCGAATCCCGGCGAACTTTTCACGGCGGATGAGATGATCGCAATGTATGCCGAATGGTCAAAGAAATATCCGATTTATTCCATCGAAGACGGCCTCGATCAAAATGATTGGGACGGATATGTTTCGTTCACGAAACAGCTCGGCAAAAAGATCCAAATCGTGGGCGATGACTTCTTTGTGACAAACCCTGAACGTTTGACGAAGGGAATTAAACTGAAAGCCGCGAATTCGATTTTGATCAAAGTCAATCAAATTGGAACCGTAACGGAAACTTTGGAAGCGATCAAAGTTGCTCAGAAAGCGGGTTACGGCGTGATTTCTTCGCATCGTTCGGGTGAAACAGAAGACGCGTTTATCGCGGATCTTGCCGTAGGTACAGGCGCCGGCCAAATCAAAACCGGTTCATTGTCACGTACGGATCGTATGGCAAAATACAATCAGCTTCTCCGTATTGAAGAAGAGCTCGGAAAAAAAGCGATTTACGACGGTAAGGCCGCTGCGCGCTAACCGTTTTATTTTGCGCGCTCAAAAATTCGCGCGCGAAAAGGAAATAAAGATTTATGCCGCGGTTTAAAGTTCCAAAATATGTTCTTATTATTATTTTGGTTTTAACCGCGGCATTTTTCTTTTATTTTCCGTCTTATTCCCGTTATCGCGAGTTGAAGATTGAGGCCGAGAGGCTGGAAGGCCAGCTGAAGGTCATGCAGCAGCAAATTCAGGATCTTCAGCGTGAGAAACAATTGATGCGAACCGATAAAAGCTATTTAGAGTCTGTCATCCGGAAGGAATTGGGATTGGTTGAGCCCGGTGAGGTTGTTTATGAGTTCGAAAAGAAGTCCGGCACAAAGACCAACACCCCGGCATCTCAGACGAAAGCCGTGAAGCAGGCTGTTTCCGGTACCCCTAAGACTTCTTCGGTCAAAAAAGCTTAGTTTTCAAGCTTTTTGGGGTGATTTTTAGCCCCGGCTAACGTGCGTTGACAACCCCAAGTCCCAAGCTATAATACACAGCTTTTTAAGTTCGGGTTCTTTCACCATTTTTCGGGAGTCTTTGCAAATGGACTCTCTTTTATTAAGCGGAAACAGGTATGTCTTTTATGGTTCGCCGTCGGAAGAAGTTTATGGCTTTCGCGGCTTTTTTAATTTTGGCGCAATTTACGGTCAGCAGCGCATTTGCTCAAGTGCCTGCGGCGACGGAGCCTGTTCAAAAGGGAAGTGAAGCCGCGCCTGCCGGAATAATTAAGGCAGAAAAGCCAAAGCGCAAATTACCGACGGGGTTATTGCAGTTAACCGGATTTAAAGCCCCTGTTTTTTTGTATGTTCCGGAAGGATTAGAAACGGATAAAAAATATCCTTTAATCGTGATGGCTCCGAATGAGTCGAATACGGTTGAAAAGCAGTTAGAATATATTTTGCCGACAGCTAAAAGTTTAGAGTGTTTTGTGTTGGCTTTTGACGCTTGGCCGAAAGAAGGCGTGCCGTATGATTTTGACCGCTGGCTTTTGAAAATCAAAAATGATTTGAGCACGCGCTTTCCGATAGATTCGGGCAAGGTTTATGTCTGGGGTGTTCAGCTGGGCGGACATTATGCGGCTTATCTCATGACGATGTATCCGGAAGAGTTTTCCGGCGCGGCTTTGGTTGAGCAGGCGTGGGAAGGTTTATATACACAGCTTTTGAAGCCGCATACGGATGCCGGTCAGCAAATGCCCGTGGTGGTGGCGTATGCCACAAATCAACAAGACATAAAAACAAAAAATGAAAAATGGGTTCTTGAATATCAGCAAAAGGGGTATCCCGTGCAGGTGATGGATCCGCCGGCCGGACAAGATATTAATTCGGCTGATTTTAAGGTTTCTCTTTTGGAATGGCTTGATCAAAAAGGTCAGGCTTTTAATTTGATCCGCGAGGAGAAAAACAAAACATTTAAGCAACGCTTCAAAAAAGGCGTTAAAGAGTTTTTCGAGATCTAGCGCTTCATTAAAATTGAAATGACGTAGGCGTCATTTCAAAATAAGACTCAGCGCTGTGCCGAACCTGCTGAAAAAAATGTAGGATTCGGTCGGATGAGTAAATGAAAAGCGAAATATATAAATAGGAATAAGGAATTTTTATGAAATTAACTGGTGCTCAAATTTTGGTTAAATCGCTTGAGTTGGAGGGCGTTGACTCCGTTTTTGGTTTGCCGGGCGGAGCGATTCTCCCGACTTTCGACGCGTTGTATGATTCGAAACAAATCAAGTTTCACTTGGTGCGCCATGAACAGGGTGCTTCGCATATGGCGGATGCTTACGGCCGCGCCACGGGAAAACCCGGTGTGTGTATCGTGACTTCCGGTCCCGCGGCAACCAACACAATTACCGGTTTGGCGACCGCGTATATGGATTCCGCGCCGATGGTTTGTATTACCGGTCAGGTTGCGACAACCGCGATCGGCAGCGATGCTTTTCAGGAAGCGGATGTTGTCGGTGTTTCGCGTCCGGTGACCAAGCACAATTATTTGATTAAAAACGTAAACGACATCGCCCGTGTCGTGAAAGAAGCTTTTTATATCGCGCGTACCGGCCGTCCGGGACCCGTTTTGATTGACTTTCCCGTGGATGTCAGCCGCGCGCAAGCCGAGTATGAACCGGCGCGATCAGTTAAATTGCGCGGTTATAATCCTGAGAAGGCCGCGAATCCGGTAAATATGGATCAGCTGCAAAAAGCCGCGGATTTGATTAATAGCGCGAAGCGTCCGTGTCTCTACGTCGGCGGCGGAGCGATTATTTCCAACGCTGAAAAGGAAGTCATGGAATTGGTCGAAAAAACCGGTATTCCGATTACAACTACGGTTTTAGGTTTGGGAATTTTTCCTGAAACGCATCCGTTGTCTTTACGCATGCTTGGTATGCACGGAACGGTTTACGCGAATTACTCCGTTCAAAAATCAGACGTTTTGATTGCCGTGGGCGCGCGTTTTGACGATCGCGTTACGGGACATATTCCGCGTTTCGCGCCGCATGCGAAAATTATTCACATTGATATCGATCCCTCGTCGATTTCAAAGACAATCAAAGTGGATGTGGCGATTGAAGGCGATGTGAAGCAGGCACTTTTGAAGCTGAACAAGATGGTCAAAAATCGCCGTGCGGATACAAAAGAATGGACCGATCAGATTGAAGAGTGGAAGAAAAAGCATCCGTTGAAGTATAAGCAGGAAGGTATTCGCCAGGAATACGTGATTGAGCAGGTTGGTAAATTGACCGACCACAAAGCACTTGTTGCAACCGGTGTGGGACAGCATCAAATGTGGGCAGCTCAATGGTATGGTTTTGCGGAACCGCGCAGTATGTTGACCTCCGGCGGACTCGGAACCATGGGTTATGGTTTGCCTGCCGCGATTGGTGCGGCATGCGGGCGTCCGGATAAAACCGTGGTGTGTTTTGACGGCGATGGCTCATTCCAAATGACCATGTGTGAGCTTGTCACCGCGGCGCATTACAAAATTCCGGTCAAATTATTTTTGCTTGATAACGGCTGGCATGGCATGGTGTGTCAATGGCAGGAACTTTTTTACAAAGAGCGTTATTCAGCTTCGCGCCTTGAGCCGTCGAACCCTGATTTTCCGAAGTTGATTGAAGCTTGCGGCGTTCGCGCGATTCAATGCAAAACCAAGGAAGAAGTGATTCCGGCAATTAAAGAAGCGTTGAAATACAAGGGGCCCGTTGTCGTTCATTGTTTGGTTGAAAAAGCCGACAATGTTTATCCGATGGTTCCGGCGGGACATGCGCTTGATCAAGTGATGGATATGGCCTAAGGCCGGGTGGATATATGCAAAAACATACAATAGCAGTTTTGGTTGAAAATCAATTTGGTGTTTTGTGCCGTGTTGCGGGACTTTTTTCCGCGCGTGGATTCAACATCGACAGTTTAACAGTCGGGGAAACGCAGGATCCGGGGACTTCACGTATGACGGTTGTGGCGCGCGGCGATGAGCGCGTTGTGCAACAAATCGTGCGCCAGCTCGACAAGTTGATCGACGTGATTTCAATTGATATTTTAGCGCCGCAAGATTCGATTGACCGCGAACTTGTGTTGATTAAAGTGAAGTCGGATATTTCCAACCGAAATGAAATGATGCAGGTTGTGAATAATTTTCGCGGAAAAATCGTGGATGTTCAGGAAGAATCCATGACGATTGAAGTAACCGGAACGGAAGCGAAGATCGACGCGATGTTGGAACTTCTCAAAGGTTTCGGTCTTATTGAGATTGTTCGCACCGGAAAAATTTCGATTTCGCGTAAGGCGCCGTTGATCGCGCCCGAAGCGAAAGAAGTTGAAATCGTGAAGGTGAAGAAGTCTTCCAAGAGCGTGAAAGCTGATGCCTCAAAAGGTGGAGCTAAAAAAGCCAAGATGGAAGCTGGAACAGACACTTGGATGTAAGTCTAAAATAAAAATTTTTAAAACAAAAAGAACGAAGGAAGCAAAGTAAGAATATGGCAAAGATTTATTACGATAAAGATGCGGATTTGGGGATTTTAAAAGGCAAAACCATTGCGATTGTCGGCTATGGTATTCAGGGTCGCGGACAGGCGCTTAATTTGCGTGATTCCGGTGTGAAGGTGATTGTTGCTCAGCGTCCGGGCGGAAAGAATTATGATCTCGCGGTTCAGGATGGTTTTAAGCCGGTTTCAGCTGAAGAAGCCGCCAAGAAAGCGGATATCATCCAGATTTTGACTCAGGATCATTTGCAGGCGCAGATTTATAAAGAAAGCATTGCGCCGAATTTGACTCCCGGCAAAGCAATTTTGTTTTCGCATGGTTTTAATATTCATTTTGGATATATCAAACCGCCTAAAAACGTGGACGTTTTTATGGTTGCTCCCAAAGGACCGGGCGCGTTGGTTCGCACGCAATATCTTGAAGGAGGCGGAGTTCCGGCGCTTGTAGCCATTCACCAGAACGCAAGCGGCAAAGCTTTGAAATTGGCTTTGGCTTATGCCAAGGCAATTGGCGGAACACGCGCGGGTGTTATTCAAACGAACTTCAAAGAAGAAACCGAAACGGATCTGTTCGGTGAACAGGCTGTTTTGTGCGGCGGTTTAAGTGAGCTGATTCGCCAGGGTTATGAAACTTTGGTGGAAGCCGGTTATCAGCCTGAAATGGCTTATTTTGAATGTTTGCATGAAGTGAAGTTGATTACCGACGCTATTTTTATTGAAGGAATCAGCGGTATGCACCGCCGTGTTTCTGACACTGCGGAGTACGGCGACTATTCACGCGGCAAACGTGTTATTCCGGCATCTTCAAAGAAAGAGATGAAGAAGATTTTGAAAGAAATCCAAACCGGAAAATTCGCAAAAGAGTGGATGGAAGAAAACCGCACCGGCCGCAAAAAGTATAATCGTTACCGGGATCAGGCGGATAATCATCCCATCGAAAAGGTTGGCGCACGACTTCGTAGCATGATGGGCTGGATTAAGAATTCAAGTG
>CAZSVD010000032.1:0-1691 GCA_964610145.1 uncultured bacterium
TGAGCCGACGGTCGATCATTTCCAGATTTACCCATACCTCCAAAAGGAAGTTTGGAACTTGCTCCGTTCGTTGTGCGATTAAAGTTCAGTAATCCCACGCGAGCCTCTAAAAGAGCTTTTTCATACAATGCTTTATTCTTAGAAAACAAAGCCATCACAAGTCCATAGCCCGTGGAATTGATAATATCCAAAGAGTGATCAAAATCATTCACTTTGTAGATGGCGACATTCGGGCCAAAGATTTCGCTCTTTTGGTAGACAGATTTTGGATCAAATTTGTCGACCAAATGAATGCTAGGAGTAACATAAAAACCTTTGTGCTTCAGATCCATGACTTTACCACGCATCATGCTTTCGCAGTTTTCTCGTGCCGCGATTTCTTGAAAACGTAAATATTTATCCACAGCGCCTTGATTGATCAAAGGACCCATGAATGGATTTTCTGACCAATGGCCAATGGTTAAACGTTTAGCAGATTGGTAAAAACGTTCCGTGAATTCATCCGCAAGTTTTTCATGGACTAAAATACGGCTGGTGCAAGAACAGCGTTGACCTGTTGTCATGTAAACGCCAACCAAGCTTTCATAGATTGCTTTGTCAATGTCAGCATCTTCCCAAACAAGTGTAGTATTTTTTCCACCCATTTCTAGAGCCAAAATTTTCCAATAATGAGTCATAGTTTCTTGCTTGATTTTCAATCCAACTTCATAACTTCCGGTAAATAAGATTCCATCCACATGTTCGTGAGCGACCAGACGACGACCTGTTTCTCCGTCGCCTTGAACCATGTTGAATACACCTTCAGGAAATTGGGCTTTGTGAATGAGCTCCGCCATCAATTGTCCCACATAAGGAGTTTGTTCGCTGGGTTTAAAAACGACCGTGTTTCCCATGTACAGGGCAGGGATGATATGTCCATTGGGCAAATGTGCTGGGAAATTAAAGGGTCCGACAACGGCCATCACCCCGCGGGATTTATGTCGAATGACACCTTCGACACCAGGTAAGGCGTTCGGAATATTTTCTTGAGCCACAAGTTTGCTGGAAAAATTCAAAGTGATATCAATCTTATTGGAAAGGGCCTTTGCTTCTGTCAGACCTTCCCACAAAGGCTTACCTGTATCTCTGGAAATTGCTTCAGCCATTTTTTCGGCATGAGTGTCGAACATTTCTTTCAAACGCAGAAGATAGTTGCGTCGCTCATCTTGACTGAGTCTTGCCCAAGGAAGATAGGCTTTTCTTGCGGACTCCACAGCGCGATCGACGTGTTCCCAGCTGTATTCAATATTCATGACGACATCATTCAAATCAGCGGGACTAATATCCTTGAACTGCCCATCAGGACGTTCAGTTCTTAGAAATTGACCTTGGATGTAGTCTCCTAAAAATTTTGCTTCATGCTTGATCATGGTGTCTCCTTCGCAGCTGACGGGTAAAAGAATGGAGCAACAAAAACAGTTTCGCCAAATTCAATGCCGAAGTTTTCTCTTGTTTTTGGTGGTAAGCAAATTTCATCATTGCGCTGATCGTAACTGCTGAGTCCTCCGCGGAAGCGATCATCACAAGTTGCAATCAATCCCTGCTCTTTAAATGTGGCTCCAGGGAAGTCTGCAACTTTCAGGCGTTGCCCTTTTTTGATGGGCAGAATGTCTTGAGTATTGGCTCCGTAGTGGGGCCCTCCATCAAAGGGA
>CAZSVD010000033.1:0-12589 GCA_964610145.1 uncultured bacterium
CTTCTCCATGCCGGCTTTTCTTTCCTCGCCAGAAATCGTTCCGTCTCCGTTTGTATCCAACTTCTTTGCCATCTCGGGATGATTTTGCTTGAACTGCTCAAAACGTTTTTCACGCTCCGCTTTTGCCGCCTCATGTTCGGATTTATCAATCTTTCCGTCGCCATTTGAATCCAGTTTTTTAAACAAATCAGGATGTTCCTGTTTTAACTTTTCGGAACGTGCCGCAGGATCCATCTTCGCGCTTTCTGAATCACTTTCTTCCGCGTAGGCACGAACCCCAATCAAAGCTAATACTAAAATTAAGGCACTCAATATTCGAACATATTTAATCTTCATGCTTTTCCTCCATGGTTATCTGTGAAACAAAACACTCAAATTTATTGCGATTAATCCTCAAGAAGCGCTTTCTTTATGACTTTGAAAGCGTTTTCAAGATGCCGCTCTGCATGCGATGTCGAAATAAAGTTAGCTTCAAATTGCGCGGGAGCAAGATAAACTCCACCATGAAGACATCGGTTGAAAAATCGGGCGTAGGCCTTTGTATCCGACTTTTTCGCCGAAGCATAATCTGTTACGGGATCTTTTGTAAAAAATAAAGTCCACATCGAACCAACATGATTCAGTGTCACCGGTATTTTTTTGGCGCGGATAAATTCATGCAGCTGTGAATAAAACTTCGCACAGCGCACATGCAAAGCCGCATGTGGTTTTTTAATTTTAATTTCATTCAACATCCAAAGCGCCGCTGAAACCGCGGCCGGATTTCCGGCCAAAGTCCCCGCCTGATACACCGGTCCGAGAGGGGCAAGAAAATCCATAATTTTTGCGCGCCCGCCAAAAGCAGCAAGCGGCATGCCTCCGCCAACGATTTTTCCGAGACAGGTTAAGTCGGGCCGAACACCATAAAATTTTTGTGCGCCACCATCGGTAATTCTAAACCCCGTCATCACTTCATCAAAAATCAAAAGAGCACCGTATTTTTGAGTAATTTTTCTCGCTGCTTCCAGGTAATTTTCATGCGGTAGCACGGTCCCCATATTGCCCGGAACCGGCTCTAAAATAAACGCCGCGATTTCTTTGCCGACGGATTTAAAAACACGCTCTAAGGCCTTAACGTCGTTATAAGGAACGGACAAACTCAATTGAGAAACCCCCGCGGGAATTCCTTTGGAATCAGGAACTCCGAAAGTGGTCGCGCCCGAACCCGCCTGAATCAAAAGCGAGTCGACATGTCCGTGATAGCCTCCGTCAATTTTCAAAATCCGCGGTCGCCCCGTAAATCCACGCGCCAGACGAATCGCGCTCATAACCGCTTCCGTCCCGGAATTGGTGATACGCACTTTTTCAACCGAAGGAAAAAAATCACAAATGGCTTCCGCGAGCCGGGTTTCTTCTTTGGTGGGCGCTCCAAAGCTCGTGCCGTCTTTGATTTTTTTTGAGATTGCGCGAATCAATCCATCGGGAGTATGTCCAAAAAACATCGGTCCCCAGGAACCGATAAAATCTAAATATTTCTTCCCGTCTTCGCCGTAAAGATACGGACCTTTGGCGCGTTTAATGAAAACCGGGCTTCCACCGACGGCTTTAAAAGCGCGAACCGGTGAATTCACTCCGCCCGGAATCACTTTTTTAGCGGCTTCAAATAATTTTTTATTTTTCATAAATTGTTTGTTAGATTTTAAAATCAGTCGCGACGAATCAGTTTTGAAATAGTTTCTTCATGCTGCTCTAAAAACAAATCGATTTCCCAGCGCAACACTTGCTCAAAATTATTTTCATTCACTTCCCGATCATGAAAAATAATCGCACCGGTTTTGGAAAGATTCTTGCGCGAGCAATGCAGAAGATAAAACTGCATATAAACCGGCTCATGTTCAAAATCCACGCACAGTTTTCTCATGTTTTCCAAAAATTCATCCGCAGTTGTTTCCGCTTTGAGAAGTCTCTGCGACCAAGCCCACACCCAAAGTAAATGCGCCAGTTTCTCATCCACAAGCGAAAGCCCCAGCCTGGTCAAGCAATCATCCACCAGCTTTTCAACTTGCGCTTTGCTGGAAGAAGCATCCACACAAATTAGATTTTTCACCTCAGAACAATCTTGGCCCTGCGCCAAAAGTAAATCTGCCCACAAAACAACCGTTCCATGGTTCAGGTTTTGATCCAGGCTTCGGCTCGCCAGAACTGTCGCGGTCAAAAATTCCAATGATTTCATATGTGGTTGGGCGAAGCCCAGAGCAAAAATATCACAGCTATTCCTCGCCGTATTTATCTTTAAGCGCGCTCACCACCGCCGGATCAGCCAAAGTCGACGTGTCGCCCATCGCTTTACCTTCGGCAATGTCGCGTAAAAGGCGGCGCATAATTTTTCCGGAACGCGTTTTGGGAAGATCCGCGGTAAAAAGAATATCATCCGGCCTCGCGATGGCTCCGATTTTTTTTGCGACATGCTCGCGCAGCTCAGCCGCAAGTGCGTCCGTCCCAACAGCCCGGTTTTTAAGAGTCACGAAAGCCACAATGCCGTGCCCTTTAATTTCATGCGGTTTTCCCACCACCGCGGCTTCGGCAACTAAAGGATGATCCACGAATGCGCTTTCAATTTCCGCGGTTGAAAGCAAATGCCCCGCCACCTTCATCACATCATCCACTCGACCCATAAACCAAAAATAACCTTCTTCATCCAGGTGAACTCCGTCCCCCGGAAAATAAGCTTTGCCATTCCATTTAGACCAATATGTTTCCTGATAACGTTTATCATCCCCATAAACGGTGCGGAGCATTGACGGCCACGGCTGAGTAATCGCGACACAACCGCCTCCGTTTTTAAGTTCGATTCCGTCATCATTCAAAACCGCCGCGGAAATCCCCGGAAATGGTTTGCCGGCTGAACCTGGCTTTGCTTTTTGCGCACCAGGCAAAGTTGTGATCATGATTGCTCCCGTTTCCGTTTGCCACCAGGTATCTACAATAGGGCATTTTTTTCCCCCGATGTGCTCGTGATACCACATCCAGGCTTCGGGATTAATCGGTTCTCCCACAGAACCCAATAACCGCAAAGAAGATAAATCATATCGCGCGGGAATTTCACGCCCCCACTTCATAAAAGCGCGGATGGCGGTGGGTGCCGTATAAAAAATAGTAACTTTATATTTCTCGATTAATTTCCAAAAGCGTCCCTGATCAGGAAAATCCGGGGCGCCTTCATACATCAAAATCGTAGCCCCGTTGGAAAGCGGTCCATAAACCAAATAACTGTGTCCGGTAATCCAACCCACATCCGCCGTGCACCAAAAAACGTCATTCGGTTTAAGATCAAAAATAAATTTCGTTGTTGAATACACACCGGTCATATATCCGCCGGTTGTATGAACAATTCCTTTGGGTTTTCCGGTCGTTCCGGAAGTATAAAGAATAAAAAGCAAATCTTCGGAATCCATCGCTGCCGCGGGACAATCCGTATCCTGACTCGCAATTGCGTCATGCCACCACACATCGCGCTTGGGCTGCATCGTGATATTGTCGCCGGTACGGCGATAAACAATCACATTCTTAACAGACGGAGTTTCTTTGAGTGCTTCATCAACGGTGGTTTTCAATAAAACCTTTTTGCTGCGTCGCCATCCGCCATCGGCGGTAATAACAAACTTGGCCTGTTGATCCTGAATCCGGTCTCTCAAAGAATCTGTGCTGAATCCGCCAAAAACAACACTGTGCACGGCGCCGATGCGCGCGCAGGCCAACATCGCCACAACTACTTCGGGAATCATAGGCATATAAATCGCAATGCGGTCTCCGCGACGGGCGCCCAAAGCAAGCAGCCCATTCGCAAATCGAGTCACATCGCACCAAAGATCTTCGTAAGTTAATGTGCGCGTATCGCCCGGCTCACCTTCCCAAATAATCGCGGTTTTGTTTTTATGAGGCTCAATCCCGGGGGGGCCAAAAACATATCGATCCACGCAATTAAAACAGGCATTCATTTTTCCGCCGATAAACCACTCGGCATGCGGAGGGCTCCAACGCAATGCGCGATTCCATTTTTGAAACCACGTCAGCTGCGCCGCTTGCTGCTCCCAAAATAAAACGGGATTTTGTGCGGCTTGCGCATGCAAATATTCATCGCGAATATGTGCGGAGGCTCTGAATTTTTCAGAAGGGACAAATTCACGCTTTTCAGAAAGCAAAACATCAATTTCAGAATTCGTCACGCCTGATCCTCTGGGCTTATATCATCTTCGTCTTCTTCGGCTTCAGGCTCACCGGCGTCAAAGCCCCAATTTGCGTGCAAATAAAAATCTTTGACTGGTTTTTCCAAACCTTCGAAAGTAAAAATAAAATTGGCAATTCCACCCTGCTGTAGTTTAGATGGAGCAGGAGAAAGGCTCGTGCTCATTTGCGGTAAATGATACTCATCAAAAACCACCACTTGGATGCGAATATTTTTGATGGGTTGCCCAATGTTATTGATGACGATGCCGCGAATCTCAACCCCTTTCTTGGGATCCGGCTCGGAAATAGCACCCTTCACAACCACTTCCCGCGGCAACTTGCGGAAATCTTCGATTTCAGGAAAAGAGTTTAAACGCATAAGCTATATGATGACACAAGGCGGGAAAGACGCCAAGCCCATCGCTTTATCCCGCAGGGTTTGGTGCGTCTCAAAGTTTTCCCTTTGCTAATTTAAAAAAACAGACATTTTCCGTTCTCTAACGGCTTGAAACCGTTTTTACTTCACTTTGATTTGCCCGAAATTTCCCGCAAAATTTTTTGCATTTCTTCGGAAGAAACAGTCCGCACGCGGCCGCCTTCCTGCAAAGCGCGCTTCAAAATTTTAAGCCGGTCCCAATCAAACCCATCTGATAATTTCTCGATACGCTGTCCTTCGGCTGTTTTAAAAGCACGGGCAAGCATAAGCCAATTCTGCACAAGAAAAGACTGACCTAGTTTGGTTTCTTCATCAAGCTCGTCGATCCAAACTGCTGAGGAATACGGCCACGACTCAACTCCGCCTTGCTGAAAAGCGCGATGGACACGCATATTATATGTCTTCGCTTCTTCTGCCCCCTCGCAGGCACCGGAACATTTATTTATTTTGCGCGACTGACATGGCCCCGGCCCTTTTTCCAGATCCGTCAATTTTCGACAAAGATTAAATTTGTTCGCCAGCAAATCCAAAGCCTGTTTTGCCTCGCGAAATCCGCGGTAATAACCCAAAATACTCGACTTATCTTCAACTTTATTTTCGATTTCAAAATAAACCGCGTCATAGCCTTTTGCCGTTTTCTTTTTCGCGGCGCAAACCATTCCAAGCGCCTTCCGTGTTTTGCGCGCGTGCACATGATTTAATTTTTGAACCAGCTCAGCTTCAAGAAACAGTGCGGATAATTCTCCGGGAGCAGGGACACATTCCAAATCTGTCGCCTCTCCAAGCCACTGCTGTTCTTTTGGATTTTCAAAATCACCGTAAAAATGTCCTAAAATCCGTTCGCGCAAGTTCGCGCTTTTTCCGACATAAAGCGCCTGCCCGTTCACATCACGAAAAATATACGCTCCCGCGGACTCAGGAACATTTTGAAATCTCGCTGCGGGAATACGCGTTTGCGGAGGACGTCCCGCGACCAGCTTTTCAAACGTATCGCGAAATTTTTGCGTTCCGACAAGCTCCTGACATTTGGCGAAATAATTCCAAACGGCCTCGGCATCATCGAGCGCGCGGTGACTTCGCGACGCAGGAAGATCATACCTGGCAACAAGCTCGGAAAGGTTGTGTCTTTTATGCTCGGGGAAAAATGCACGCGACAAACGCGCGCTGCAAAGTGTCGGCGCCACAAATCTGCGATTAAGCCTGCGAAATTCATGCCGCACAAAATCATAATCAAAACGCACGTTATGCCCGATAAAAAGCGCGTCTTTCAAACAACTTTCGACTTCATCGGCAATCTCTTTAAAAACCGGCGCCGATTCAAGGTCATGATCTGAAATCCCTGTCAGATTTTGAACAAAAACAGGCACTGATTGTCCCGGCTGAATTAAACTTTCAAAACGGCGAACTTCTACGCCGTTTTCAATCCGAATAATTCCGATTTCAATCAGACGATTCGTCGCGGCACTGCCGCCGGTGGTTTCAACATCAACAATAACAACAGGTTTGGAATAAGGAATCGATTGAGGCATGCGGGATTATAGCAGAAGCGCAGCCGAGGACTGTTCGAGCAGATCAAATTTATTTTATTAACGCAAACCCATTCTTAATTTTAAGAAAGCTATTGCAAAAAAAACGAGCGGGAATTTCTCCCCGCTCGCTTTTTTAATTCCCGGAAAACTTACGCTTTATACCCGGGAAGAGGTTTAGTCATAAAATCCCAAGTCGCATTTACGATTTTGATGGGAAAATGCAGGACTTCCCCCGTAAATTTGCGCATAGGATCCGTCACCGGTGCCATGGGTTTCATCACCATGTCAAAACCCTTATACAGATTGTCCTTGGTAAAACCAATCAATCTGCCGGCATCCCGCTCAGGACGAATATCCGAAGCGACACGATCTTTGACTAATACACGATCAACTGTGCCGCAAAAACCGGGACTTGCCGCAACCATCATAAGAATTAACGCCGATGCGATTACCTTTTTCATTTTCTACCCCCTGGGCTCAGTGAGCCCTTTAGCAAACCTCAAACCACAAATTGGCCTCTAATTAGAAGGTTATATTACGTCCTATAAATAACAACAATCATGTTATAACATTTATATATCTATATACAATTAAATACTTTATATAAAATAATTATATAAATTTAGTCTTATAATCGTCAAAATCATCTCGATTACATTTGATCGTTTTATTTGATTTAAACCGAAAAATAGCGGATAATGTTTAAATCGTTTTAATCTTTTTCGGCAATCTTGCATCCTCATTCATTTAGCACAACGTTAGGGAAGCATGTATTCGGTCACGAAATATAAAATTCTGATCATCGACGATGACATCGAGTTTTCCAAAGTTACTCGTTTTCGTCTTTCGCATTCAGACAAACCCCGCTTTGAAGTTCACACAACTTCTTCTCTTAAAAGTGCGCTGGAGCTTTTTTCCGTACAAAAATTTGATCTTATCCTTCTTGATCTTATGTTGCCGGATGCGAATGGCCTTGAGTCCATTACCCGCATTCTTGCCGCAGGAGTACAAACTCCGATTGTGGTGATGACGGGGCTTGATAATGATCAGCTTTCCATCGAAGCGGTTCGAAAAGGAGCTCAAGACTATCTTGTGAAAGGTGAAACTCCTCCCAAAATGCTCGTGCGGATTATTCAACACGCGATCGACCGCCACCAAATCCGGAAAAAATTAAGCGTGGTCACCGGCAAACTGCGTCAGGTCAATGCGCAGCTTGAGAAATACGCTGTCCTTGATCCCTTGACGGATGTTTATAACCGCCGCGGACTGCAGCAAATTTTGACGCGCGAAATTCATTCCGCTGAAAGAAAAGGAACTTCCCTAGTCGGAGTGGTCATCGACATTGATGACTTTAAACGGGTCAATGACACGCTCGGACACCCTTGCGGCGATATCGTTATCAAAGAAGTCGCAAAAAAGATTAAAGATTCCATACGCATTTCAGATTACGTCGGCCGAATTGGTGGCGATGAATTTGTCCTTCTCCTGCCTGAGACCTCACTGGAAGAAGCCGTAAAGCTGGCAGAAAGACTTCGCCTTTCTATATCGGGCATGCATTTACATATATCAGACACAAAAAAAATTCACATTACCGTCAGCATTGGACTCGCGCCTGTTTCTCTTCATGTTATTTCGGTCGATGAAATTCTGGGGTTAACCGATCCCCTGCTGATGGAAAGTAAAAATCACGGAAAAAACCAGGTTTTCTATGAGGCTCGTGAAACGTTTGCCGGGGCCGCACATAGGTCCACGCAAATGCCGGATTATCTTTCCGCGCTTCGCCGCGGAGAACATTTTTTTGCGGTCAAACAACCCATTCATGACCTTCGCAACAACTCTATCACCGGATTTGAATTTTTGACCCGAATGAAAAATCAGTCCTTTAATATGCCCGATGACTTTTTCAAAGCCGCGCTGGAAAATAATATGATCACGCTTGTCGACCATCATTGCTTTAACACCTGCGTCAACGCGGCAAACCAAATTATCCAAACCGGCGACCGGCATATTAACCTTTTGCCCTCGACCATTATGGATATCCCAGCCTCAAAACTGGTTGAGAAACTTTCGGGAGCATCTCATTATTGTATTGAGATCAGCGAGCAACAGATTCTCGGCAACTCCTATCATCTCGCCGACGCCATTCATCTTTTGAAACGCGCGGGAATTAAAATCGCGATGGATGACGTGGGTTTCGGAAATACTTGCCTTGAAAATCTTTTCGTCGTTGAACCCGATATTCTAAAAATCGATAAGAAGTGCATTATTGGCATCTCTTACAACTCCGCTCTGCAGAAAACACTGCGTCGAATCCTTAAAATCGCGGACGATCTTCAGGCTTCCGTCATTGCCGAAGGAATTGAAACCCGGGAAGACCTTGAAACCCTCCTTCATCTGGGAGTGCGTTTCGGACAAGGTTATTATTTAAGCACGCCGGCTTAAGTTTATTTCACGTCATGAAAAAAAAATCTCAAAAAACCGGCCTGAAAAAGCCCAAAAAAGATACTGTCCCTGAAATCGCCGCGTTAAAGCAAGAGATCGCTTTTCTTAATTCCATTATCGAAAACATTCCCAGCATGGTTTTTCTGAAAGATGCCAAAGACCTGCGCTTTGTCCGCGTCAATAAGTACGGACAAAAACTGCTCGGAATCACTCAAAAAGATTTTCTCGGAAAAAATGATTATGATTTCTTTCCAAAAAGTGAGGCCGACTTTTTTACCTACAAAGATCGTGAAGTTTTAAAAAGCAAACACGCGATTGATATCCCCGAAGAAACCATTCAAACCCGAAAATTGGGCCGCCGCGTACTGCACACAAAAAAATCAACCCTTTTTGATTTAAAAGGCAAGCCCGCCTATTTACTCGGAATTTCGGAAGACATTACTGAAAAAAAAGAAGCGGCCAGCCGTCTTTTTGAAAGCGAAAAGCAGTTGCATTTGGCGCTGACTGTCGCGGGAATCGGTGTTTGGTCCTGGGATATTCCGCAAGATCGACTTTTTTGGGATGAAAATATGTTCCGTATCTTTGGAGTTCCTCCCGCCCCGGGAGGGATTGTTAAATACTCGGTGTTTTCAGATTGTCTCCATCCACGCAATCGGGATCGTGTTAACCATATTGTTCAAAAAGCTCTCGAAAAAGATTCCGAATACCATGACACCTTTACGATCCAGCATCTGGAAAAGGGTGAGCGCGAGATCGCGGTTCGCTGCGTGATTGATCGCGACAGCGAGGGAAAAGCAATCCGCATGACAGGAACCAATCTTGACATCACCGAGCAGCAGCAAAAACACACGCTCGAAGTTAAATCCGAGATGATCTCCATGGTCTCTCATGAACTGCGAACCCCGCTTCACACCATCAAAGAAAGCATCAGCGTTGTCCTTGAAGAACTGACCGGAAAAATCAATTCGGATCAGCGCGAAATTCTTGAAACCGCGCAACAATGCATCGACCGCCTGACCCGTCTCATCAACAATGTTCTCGACTTTCAAAAAATGGAAGCGGGCATGCTTGAGCTCGACCGCGAAAAGCAAAACATCAACGAAATCGTCAAAGAAATCGCTGAGATCGAAAAAATACACGCCGAAAAAAAAGGTCTCGCAATCGAACTTAACCTTTGCGAAGAAACCCTATCAGCTCAAATTGACAGCGATAAAATCATTCAGGTCTTAACGAACTTGATTCATAACGCCATTAAATTTACCGACAAAGGAACTATTAGCATCTCAACGCAGAAAAAGAATCAAAGTGCCCTAATCACGGTTTCCGACAGCGGCATTGGATTTTCGGACGAAGACGCAAAAAAAATATTTTCACAATTCGGCCAAACAATTGAATCCAAAAAACTTTTCCCCCAGGGCACGGGACTCGGGCTCGCGATTTCCAAAAAAATCATCAATCAGCACCACGGAGAAATCTGGGCGGAAAGCCGGAAACCCATCGGGAGTTCCTTTCACGTGATATTGCCCCTTGAGCAAACCCAATATGCCTAAAACTATTTTAGTGGTGGATGATGAGGCCGATACGGTAAGACTATTGACCCTTCGTCTCATCAAAAGTGGTTATGAAGTCATCCCCTGTCTTTCAGGAGAAGAAGCGCTTGAAATGGTTCAGGTAAAATCCCCCGACCTCGCCATTCTTGATTTGCATCTGCCCTACATGAGCGGTTATGAAATTTTAGACCATTTCCGAAAAAGCAACTCGTTGGCATCCATGCCTGTTATTTTTTCAACCGCGGACGCAAGCGTGGCTCTCAAAAAACAAACCCGGGAACATTCCGCAAATGCCTACGTCGTCAAGCCCTATGACGCCAAAGATCTGCTGAAAAAAATTGAAACTCTGCTCGCCGCCTAAAAAAGCAACGCTCACTTTCGGGTTAATGGGGGAGAATCGGGGTGAGATTGAAAAACAAGGTTCGCATCGCGATACCATTTAAACTCGATTAGGTTATTCGAAGGATCTTTCAAAAAGAAAGTTTTGTGTTCACGCGGAGTTTTTTCGAACCGCACAAACAATCTTTCAAAAAAAGGCACACCTGATTTTTTAACCCTCTCATGAAGCTGATCGAATTGTTTTTCATCATCCAGGATCACGCCAAAATGGCGCGGATACATCGACACACGCGCGGGCACATCTTTTTCAGAAACATGCGCCACGGCCTGATGCCCAAAAAAATCAATAATGCAACGCTGGGCTTCGATCAAATCAATTTTAAAGCCAAGTTGATCACGGTAAAAGGCAACCGTCGTTGTTACATCCTTAACCGGAAACGCCAAATGAAAGATGGGTCGATTCATAATCTAAACCTTTTTCGTTTTATGAGAACACAGATAGCAGTATATCGGTTTGTGTTTAATTCAAAAAACAGATTTTATAACTTCGTAGACAAATATAACTCTATCCCAAAATTAAGCCTTATTTGATCGCAATGTGGTTTTAAAATATTAAATAATCGAAACAAATCATTCTCTGTCCCATTTTATTAGATAATTCTTATATTCTATTTAAAGTAAAATATCCAACACAATTGGCAGTTTTAGCTTCAATGCCTTAGAATCCCCCATCCTAAAGCGAGGTTATTTGAAGTGAATATATTGGCGATCGATTCATCGGGCCCCATCTTGAGCATTGCCCTGCAATGCGGCCAAGAACCCATTCTTGAAAAAATCCATTGGGGGGCCATGGAACATATGGAAAATTTATTTCCATTCATCGACGAATTGCTCCGAACTCAAAATTTAAAACCCAATCAAATCGATGCCTATTTTATTAATCGCGGTCCGGGATCTTTTACCGGTTTACGCATCAGCTTCTCCACGCTAAAAGGATTTCTCGCCGCAAATCCCAAGCCTTGTTTTGCATGCGACTCACTGGATACACTCGCAGAACGGATTGCTCCGAATGACAAAAAATTTTTAGCTGTTTGCCTGGATGCTTTTCGCTCTAAATTTTACGTCAAAATTTTTCAAAATCAGAACGATGCCTGGATTCCGGTCACAGAAGCGCTGACTTTAAATTTCAAAGAGGCGCTGGATCAAATTCCGGAAAAAGCGTTGATTACAGGGAACGCGCTTGAAAGACACCGGGCCGTCTTTAAAAACGCGCCTAATAAAGATTTTTGCTTTTTAGAAAAAGATTTCTGGTATCCCCAGGCCGCAAGCATGCTGCGTCTGCAAAAAAGCCGTCCCGATGCCGTTAAAAAATTGGTATCATCATCTGATTTTCTGCCTCTTTATTTGCGGCAATCCGAGCCGGAAGAACGCAAGGCAGAATTACAACCATGAGCACCATGCAATCAAACGAAACCCAAAGCCAAAACTTAGGAAACGTGTGGATGGAAATACAAACCTCACGTCTTCTTGAAAATTTGCGTCTGATCCGTAAAGCTGCCGGAGCTGAAAATGAAGTGCTCGCGGTCATTAAAGCCAATGCCTACGGGCATGGTTTAAGACAAGTTGCCCGCGCGCTTGACGGACACGTTCTGTATCTGGGTGTTTCTTCCATCAAAGAAGCGCTCGAGCTCAAGGATCTTGAGCTCAAATCGCGCATTTTTCTTTTTGGCCGGCTTTTTACAAATGAAATCGGCGCCGTGCTTTTGGATGGCATCACACTCAGCGTCTCAAGTCTTTCGGAAGCTCAGGATATTTCCGCCGCGGCGCAAAAACTGAATAAACCCGCCGTTATTCATGCCAAAGTCGACAGCGGTATGGGGCGCATGGGCATTCCTTTTGACCGCGCACTCAATGACATCGAAGAAATATCCAAATTGCCCTCGGTTAAACTGGAAGGTGTTTATTCCCATTTCCCATCCGCTGAAATTGATGATGATTTTCGCGCGAAACAAATTCGTGATTTTGAGTTACTCATTCGCGCGCTTGAGAAAAAGGACGTTGAAATTCGCTTTAAGCATTTTCAAAAT
>CAZSVD010000034.1:0-2300 GCA_964610145.1 uncultured bacterium
GGCGCGGTCAGTTTCGGCGGCGCTGAGCAGGCCGTTGCGGAAAAGATCTGGGATTTAATCGATTACTTTTCAGGTTACGGGTTTAATAAGTCCCACTCCACGGCGTACGCGTTGATTTCCTATCAAACCGCTTATCTTAAAGCCACGTATCCGGTTGAATTCATGACCGCGTTGCTCACTTCGGAAATGAGCAATACCGATAAAATCGTGAGTTACATCGAAGCCTGTAAAAAAATGGGCATTAAAATTTTACCGCCCGCGGTGAACGAAAGTTTTGACAAATTTACCTGCGGTGAAGATTGGATTCGTTTCGGACTTGCGGCGATTAAAAATGTCGGCCATATCGCGATTGATTCGATTGTGAAGGCGCGCAAGGAAGGCGGTCCCTTTAAGAGTTTGCTTGATTTTACGCAACGCGTGGATTTGCGCGTGTGTAACCGCAAAGTTTTGGAAAGCCTGATTCAATGCGGCGCTTTTGATGAGCTTGGCTTTTTCCGTTCCCAGCTGATGACGCAGCTTGATAGTGTGCTTGATGCGGGTGCGCAAATTCAAAAAGATAAAAGCCTTGGACAAATGTCTTTTTTTGGCGGAGGGGAAAGTGATTTCGGCAGCGTGCATGATCCCTTGCCGGATATTCCGGAATGGCCTGAAGGACAAAAATTGGCCTATGAACGTGAATTGATCGGTTTTTATATTTCCGCGCATCCGCTTTCACGGTACGCGAAAATTGCCAAAAATTACGCGACGCATAATACCGAAACGTTATCAGAAATGACTTTGGTTGCTCGCCCTGAACCGCAACCTCAAAAAGGATTTTTTCGCCCCGGAGAACGTCCCAAAGCAGGGCCGGATGTTTCCATTTGCGCGGTCATTGATTCAATTCGTGAAATTTTGACCAAGAAGGGTGATAAGATGGCTTTTATTCAATTGCAGGATTTATTTGGAACCTGCGAGTTGGTTGTTTTTCCGAAAACCTACAAAGAATATTTCTCGGTGATCAAAAAAGACGAAATTGTTTTTGTCAAAGGAACCGCTGATATCCGTGATGAAACTCCCAAAATTCTCGCCGACGAAATTGTAAAAATTGACGAAGTTCAAAAGAAATATACCAAGCAGGTGATGGTTGATTTACAAACAACCGGGCTTGTTTCCGAATTGCTTGCGGAAATTAAAACAATTCTGCAAAAGCATAAAGGCAAAACACCGGTGATGATCGGTTTCCGTGATCCAAAAGGAAAACGGGCCGTGATTGATGCCGGAGCGGGGCTCATGGTGGAAACAACCGATGCGCTTTTTGATGAGCTGGAAACGCTGCTCGGAGAAAATTCAGTCAAAATTTCCTCGTAGTTATTTTATGCTTTCTTCTCAGGCGGTTGATACCGCTCAAAAAAATGTGCAGGACATTCTTTCCTTTGCGATTCAATATTCTGAGCCGCAGGAGGCTTTGGTTGTATTTGATAAGGGATGCGATCTTGCGTTCGCGCTTACGGAGGCTTATCGCCGTTGTTTGCCCAAGGCTCTGTTCATTGATTTTGAATCTGTGACGCCTGAAAAAGTTCTTGAGGTTTTCGCCACTTTAAAACCACTTGATTTGGTTGTTTTAATTCAATCCACCAGTTTCCGTCTGGATGCTTTTCGCATTCGCGTGCATTTGTTTAATCAATCACTCAAAGTGATTGAGCACCCACATTTGTCCCGCTTGGCCGGAGAGGAACAGCAGATTTATATCGATTCTCTGGCTTACGATGCGTCTTATTACCGCGGAACCGGCAATGCTTTAAAACAGTATATTGATCGCGCCAAGATCGGAATTGTGGATAGCGGCGGTGAAGAGCTTGTGTTTGATTCCGCCTTTGAATTCGCGAAATTGAATGTCGGCGATTATTCGCAAATGAAAAATATCGGCGGGCAATTTCCGATCGGGGAAGTTTTTACGGAGGCGCAAAATTTAGAAGCTGTAAGCGGGCGAGTGCGTGTTTTTGCTTTTGGAGACACATCTTTTACCGTGAATAAACCGGAAAAACCAATCACACTTGTTGTGAACAAAGGGCGGGTTACTGATGTGATTGATTCTACCCCGGAATTTGATCGGGTTTTAGAGAATATCCGCGCGGACGAGGGCGAGGTTTGGGTGCGTGAATTAGGTTTAGGCTTAAACCGCGCTTTTACGCAAAATCGTCTGGTCAGGGATATCGGAACTTATCAGCGTATGTGCGGAATTCACTTATCTCTTGGCGCCAAGCACGCGGTTTATAAAAAACCGGATTTTGTGCTTTCCCGGAATGCCTCAAAACATCATG
>CAZSVD010000035.1:0-5880 GCA_964610145.1 uncultured bacterium
TTCATCAAGCGAAGGCGTAATCAATCCCGAGAGACCGATAAGATCGGCACCGGTTTTGGCGGCTTCATCCAAAATTTTCTCAAGCGGCACCATGACACCGAGATCAATAATTTCATAACCGTTGCAGCCGAGCACAACACCGACAATATTTTTACCGATGTCATGCACATCGCCTTTGACGGTCGCCATAATGACTTTTCCCGCGGACGCGCCGGCCTTCTTTTGTTTTTCAATCAGCGGTGTTAAATGCGCCACCGCTTTTTTCATCACACGCGCGCTTTTTACGACTTGTGGCAAAAACATTTTGCCCTCGCCGAATAAATCACCGACGATTTTCATACCGTCCATCAAAGGGCCTTCGATGATTTCAAGCGCGGTCGGATATTGCGGAATCACTTCATCAAGATCCACGACAACAAACTCATCGATACCATTAACAAGCGCGTGAGATAAACGTTCGCGCACGGGCTTTTTGCGCCACTCAAGAACTTTGGTAGTGTCTTTTTTTTCTTCGGAGTGGGTTTCAGCGTATTTTAAAAGCGCTTCAGTCGCATTCGGATTGCGGTTCAAAACAAGGTCTTCGGAAAGATCGAGCAAATCTTTGGGAATGTCGCTGTAAACGCGCAAAAGCCCCGGGTTGACGATGCCGGAATCAAGCCCCGCTTTAATCGCGTGATAAAGAAACACGGCGTGAATCGCTTCGCGAATTTCATTTTTTCCGCGAAAACCGAAAGACAAATTACTGATACCGCCTGTGATATGGCTTTTCGGCGAAAGCTGTTTCAGATATTTGCAGGTTTCAATAAAATCAACCGCGTAATTATTGTGCTCTTCAAGCCCCGTGCCGATCGGCAAAACGTTCGGGTCAAAGAAAATATCTTCGGGCGCAATTCCCGCCTGTTCGGTCAAAATTTTAAATGACCGTTTTAAAATCGAAGTGCGTTTTTCATAAGTGTCGGCTTGACCGTTTTCATCAAACGCCATCAGCACCATCGCGGCACCGTAACTGCGAATGAGTTTCGCGCGGCGAATAAGCTCCGCCTCACCTTCTTTCAAAGAAATGGAATTAACGATGCCGCGCCCTTGCATACATTTCAATCCGGCTTCAATGACGGACCACTTGGATGAATCGACCATGATCGGAACTTTGGAAATTTCCGGTTCCGAAGCGACATAGTTCATAAACTTGGTCATGAGCGCTTCGGAATCAAGCAAACCTTCATCCATATTGATATCAATAATCATCGCGCCGGATTCAACCTGCTGTTTCGCGATCTTGAGAGCTTCTTCCCAATTTCCTTCTTTCACAAACTTCGCAAATTTTGGTGAGCCGGTAACGTTGGTGCGTTCACCGATATTCACAAACGCAATTTCAGGACGCAGCGTAACGGGCTCAAGTCCGCTTAAATGCGTGAGGTGATCAGGCTTTGGAAGTTGGCGCGGCTTCAGTCCCTGCACCGCTTTTGCCATCGCGGCAATATGCTCCGGTGTTGTTCCGCAGCAGCCTCCGATAATATTGATATAACCTTTTTCCGCCCACGGTTTGATAAACGCCGCGGTTTGTTCAGCGACTTCATCATATTGTCCGAATTGATTGGGAAGTCCGGCGTTCGGATAAACCGAGACATACGAAGTTGCGACACGCGCCATTTCTTTAACGTATTGCTCAAGCTCCTGCGCGCCCAAAGCGCAATTCAAACCCGCGGCGAGAAGATTGCCATGCGAAATCGAATTCCAAAATGCTTCGGTGGTTTGTCCGGAAAGTGTGCGGCCGCTTTTATCGGTGATGGTTCCGCTGACAATCACAGGAAGTTCTTTGCCCACTTTTTTAAAAGTTTGCTGCGCGGCAAAAATCGCGGCTTTGGAATTGAGCGTATCAAAAACTGTTTCAATTAAAATGAGATCCACGCCGCCTTCGATCAACGCTTCGATTTGATCGGAGTAGGCAGTCACAAGCTCATCAAACGTAACTCCACGATAAGACGGATCGCTCACCTTCGGTGAAATAGACGCTGTGCGATTGGTAGGTCCGACCGATCCCGCGACAAAACGCGGTTTATTCGGAGTTTTAGCCGTCATTTTTGCGGCGGCACGCTTGGCGATACGTGCGCCCTCCAGATTTAACCGCCTAACTTCTCCCTCAAAGGCGTAATCCGCCATTGCAATGGTCGTGCAGCTAAAGGTGTTAGTCTCAAGAATATCCGCACCGGCCTCTAGATATTTGGTGTGAATTTCTTCAATAATGTCGGGTTGCGATACATTTAAGGCGTCATTATTCCCTTTTAGGGGCAAATGATGGTTTTTATAGGACGTTCCACGATAAGCAGCCTCATCCAGCTTGTAACGCTGGATCATTGTGCCCATAGCGCCATCCAATACAAGGATGCGCTCTTTTATCAAATCTGGGATTGCCTTACTCATTTTTGCTTAAATTTAATTAATAAATGGGATAACAACTAATAAATTAGCCTAAAAATAGGAAAAAGGTGGGAATATAAAATTCTCACCTTTTCCTAATTTAGCCCCGCAAAAGACAGCTTTATTACTGCTTACTCGGCGTATTCTGATTATTTTGCTGCGAATTAGGCTGATTCGAATAGTTTTGGTTATTCTGATTATTATTGTAATTCTGGCTATTCTGATTCGGCGGTGTCGGGTCATTTAAGCTCGACATTCCCTTTTTGAACTCTCTGACGCCTTCACCGAAAGAACGCAAAATTTCTGGTATACGTTTTGCACCGAAGAGCAACAAAATGACGAGAAAAATCAGAACGAGTTCCATGGGACCGGGCATACTCATAACTATTCCTCCTGGGGAATTCAATGATTACGCGTCAAACTTAAACCCAATTTTAATTCGGATTTAATCTGACTCTAAATTCAAAAAAATCTTTTATTTTGTATTCGTAAAAAATAGGAAATTGTGTAGAATGCACCCTTTCCTAAATCTGTTTAGCGGGCGCGACAGCAAATTTCGCATAACTGCGTCCGCGAGATAGGAATCATAACATTTTTTTTTAAATTCGATGAAACAAATATTTCCGCAGTCCTCTAACACGATCGCGCGGGCAACCGTTATTGGAGTTCTGCTTCTCGTTCTTGGAACCGGAACATTCCTTTTTTATTGGATGCGTTCCAGCTATATCACGAAAGTCGGCATGCCGATTGAACAGCCAGTCCCTTTCAGCCATAAGCATCACGTCAAAGACCTGGGCATTGATTGCCGCTTTTGCCATACTTCCGTTGAAAAGTCCTCTTTTGCGGGAATCCCTCCCACAGCAACTTGTATGAAATGTCACAATATTATATGGAAAGAATCGCCCGCCCTGGAGCCGGTCCGCGAAAGCTGGCGCACAGGCAAGCCCCTCAATTGGTGGCGCGTGCATGATCTTCCGGACCACGTTTACTTTAATCATAGTATCCATATCGCGAAAGGCGTCAGCTGCGTTACTTGCCACGGCCAAGTGGACGAAATGCCTTTGATGCAGAAAAAGAACACGCTTCAGATGAATTTCTGTCTTGATTGTCACCGTCACCCTGAGAAAAATTTAAGACCCACGGATCAAATTTTTAATATGAATTGGAAACAACCTGAAAACATCGCCGCGATTCAGCATGAGCTGATGCAAAAAGGCAAAGTGCGCAGCGTTCAAAACTGCAGCGCTTGTCATAGGTAACTGTTTTATTTTGCCTCCGCGCTAACGCGCGACCGGCATAACACAAAAAAATAAAATTTAAAAAAAGAAAATAAAATGAACGAAAGCAGATTTAATTTAAATTGGTTGCGCGAAAAAATGAGCCAAAAGACCGGCAAAAATTTGTGGCGCAGTCTTGAAGAAGTCGCGGAAACACCCGAATTCATGGCTCACATGAAAGAAGAATTCCCGAACGGCTCTGCTCCGGACAATGATCCGTCCGCGCGCCGTGAATTTTTGAAGCTGATGGGCGCGTCTCTTTTGCTTGCCGCGATGCCGGGATGTTCACCGCCGCGTGAAAAAATTGTTCCTTACGTCAAAATGCCGGAAGAAATCGTTCCGGGTAAACCGCTTTACTTCGCGACCGGCATGCAATTCAACCGTCACACAACGGGGCTTCTCGTTGAATCGCATATGGGACGTCCGACAAAAATTGACGGAAACCCGGAGCACACGGATAGCTTGGGCGCAACCAATGTATTTCATCAGGCTGCCATCCTCGGTCTTTATGATCCCGACCGCTCTAAAGTTGTTTTAAAATCGGGTCAAGCCGCGAGCTGGAAAGAGTTTATCGGTGTCCTTGATAAGAAAATGAAAGAATGGGAAGCGAATGGCGGTGAGGGTTTGCGTATTTTAACAAGCACGGTCACCTCTCCCACGCTCGGAGCGCAAATCAAGCAGGTGCTTGAGCGTTTCCCGAAAGCAAAATGGCACCGTTATGATCCTGTTAACGCGGATGAATCTCGCCGCGCTCAAAAACTGGCTTTCAATGAATATGCGGATCCCGTTTATGATTTCTCTAAAGCCAATGTCATTCTCTCTCTCGGCTCTAACTTCCTGATTAATAATCCCGGAAGCTTGCGCTACTCGCGTGAATTTGCCGCCGGACGCAAAGCTTACGAAAAAAAGACCATGAGCCGTCTCTATGTCGCCGAGGCAGAACCGACAATTACCGGCGCAATGGCGGATCATGCTTTACGCATCAAAGTTTCAAAAATGATCGCGGTCACTGAAAGCCTCGCTCAGCGCGTCGGGGTGAATAACTTCCAGCCGACTTCCAATGTTAAACTTTCCGAAGAAGAACAGCGCTGGCTTGATGTTGCGGCAAAAGATTTGCGCGCGGCTGCCGGTAAATCGATTGTCATCGCAGGAGAAACACTTCCCGCTCGTATTCAGGCGCTTGTCTTCGCGATGAATGACCAGCTTGGTAACACAGATAAAACCGTGCGCTGGATTGAGCCGATTGAACAGGATCCTGTTTTGCACGGCGTATCATTGACTGAACTCGCGATGGATATGCGCGATAAAAAAGTTTCATCTCTTTTTATTTTGGGAACCAATCCGGTTTATACCGCTCCCGGAGATTTGCCTTTTGATCAGCTTTTGAATTCCGTTCCGTTTAGCGTGCATCATGGATTGCATGTCGATGAAACTGCGGCGGTAAGTCAGTGGCATATTCCCGCGACACATTTTCTTGAACATTTTTCAGACGGACGCGCTTCTGACGGAACCGCGACCATGATTCAGCCTTTGATCATGCCGCTTTATGATGGTATCTCCGAACATGAAATTTTAAATGTTCTTTCCGGCAAGGGCGCTAAGTCTTCCGAAAAAGCCGTGAAGTCTTATTGGAAAGATAAACTGGGTTTAGATTTTGACGGCGGCTGGCGCCGCGCGTTGCATGATGGTTTCGTCAAAGGGTCCGCTTTCCCTTCTAAAAAATTGGTTGCTCAGGCAAATTGGAAATCTGAAGCACTTGGCGAAAGTTTTCCCGAAAGCGAATGGGAAGCCACGCTGCGTCCCGATGAATCCGTTTGGGACGGTCAATTCGCAAACAATGGCTGGCTTCAGGAACTTCCTAAGCCTTTCACAAAATTGACTTGGGACAATGCCGCGTTAATCAGTCCGGCTTCAGCTGAAAAACTCGAAGTTCACAACGGCGATATGATTGAAGTCAGCAATGGTCTCAACCGTGTTGAGGTTCCTGTATATATAGTGCCCGGACAAGCTTCAGGAAATATTGCGCTTTCATTGGGTTATGGCCGCGCGCTTGGCGGACAAATCGCAAAAGGTATTGGCTTCAATACATATAAAGCTCAAACACTCGCATCACCTTTCTGGCTTCCGGAAGTTTCTGTTCGCAGAACAGGTTCAGTGGCAAAGCTTGCTTCGACTCAGCTTCACC
>CAZSVD010000036.1:0-2394 GCA_964610145.1 uncultured bacterium
AAACTTTTCAAAACCGCCACTTCAAGAGCGGATGATTTCTGGCAAACCACCTGATCCCCGCGCCGGTAAATCAAGGCAGCCTGGGCCTTACCCTTCACTTCGATTTTAATTTGTTCGGGCGGAAGTTTGCGCGCATTCCAAATATCTAAAATAGCCCAAAAAGACCGCACGCCAAAAACATGCGGCTGAAATCGAAAAATCAAATTCTCACCGTCTTTTTGCGCTTTCTCAGCAAAATCAGCCCCGGTCGCGGGCGGTTTCAGCTCCGCATGAAAAGAACGATGCACTGCAAGCTCAAGCTCCGCCAAGTCTCTCAGAAAAGGAAACTCTTCCTGCCTTTTTGTCATCTGTAAAAATTCCGGAAAAAATTCGGCAACACGGCTTAAATTATAATGTTCAAAAACACGAGAAGCCGCGTACTCCAAAGCTAAATCCGTAAACGCGCCGTCACCGAGTACTTTAAATATCGCCGGATAGGCTTCGATCAAAGCTTCCCTGATTCGCGCGGGATAACCATCCGCGTAAACCTCGATACGATTAATTCCCGGATCTCCCGCCTGCACATTCAATAAATTAGCCAGCGCAGTCTTTTTCTTTCCCAGCATTTCATCAGTAAACATAGATTGAACTTCATTTAAACCATGCTTTACCGAATATTCTTTATCATTTCCAATCTCTTGCGGTTCATGTTGAAGAGCCCGTTTTACAGCTCCCGCAACTTCCCTGCTCTTTTCGTTTAATTTTTGCAACTCGGGAAAAGAATGAATTTCCGTATCCCATTCAATCAAACTCGAAACATCACCGAACCGCGCTACGGCTTCACGGTAAAGATTCCAGACAGGTTCAATTACATCGCCGACATGCGTATCAAAAAGAAACTTGCCTTTGTCCGTATGTCCGGAAATGTGATACTGAAAAACAAAGTCGGAGTGAATTCCCGCGAGATAGTCCAAAGAATCAAAACCGTGATTAAAACTATTCACATAAATATTATTCACATCCAGCAAAATACCGCAGCCGCTTTGTTTCGCAACCTGATTGATAAAAGCCCATTCGGGCATTTCAGAGTGCTTGAATGAAACATAGGATGAAACGTTTTCAAGCAAAATGCGGCGTCCCAAAAAACTCTGCAACTGATCCACATGACGCACAACAACCTTGATTGATTCTTGCGTGAAGGGCAAAGGCAGCAAATCAAAAAGGCGCTTGCCCGCGTGATCCGACCAGCATAAATGATCTGAAACAATCTCCGGCTGGATACGCTCAACCAACTGCTTCAGTTTTTCTAAGTAACGCGAATTGAGACCGGCCGCGGAGCCAATAGAAAGAGATGTACCGTGCAGGCCGATGGGATAATTTGCGCGAATCTTCTCCAGAATACGCAAGGGACGCCCCTGGGTATCCATAAAATTTTCAGAGATAGCTTCAAACCAGTCGACCGCGGGGGAGGTATCTAAAATTTCCTGAAAATGCTCAGAGCGCAACCCAACTCCATGCCCTAAATTCTTGCTATTTGTCTTTAAATCCATGCGCATATTGTATTGAGAAAATAAAAAAGGAGGGAGATAAATCTCCCTCCTTTTTTGCGAGCTGAAATTAAAAAATTCGGCTTATTCTTTGGCTGTCAAAGATCCGCCGTCCATTTTCAGACAAGTGTCTTTCGACATCGTCACCCAGCCCTTGCCTTTGCAAGAGTTCGTTCCGGCGCAGCTCGTGCCTTTGCCGCCGCAATCGCCTGTCCCCTTACATTTATTGACACCATAGCAATGCACATCTTCTGCCAAAGCAACAGCCTGAACGGAAACCGAGCCCGCAACCGCCATCAATCCCGCAATTGCCGCAACTACAAATTTTTGTTTACTATCTTTTTTCATTCGATGCTCCTTTAAATTAAAATTAAGAAACGGGTGTCTCAGCCAAAGCTTCTTCTTTTTTCTCGGTTACGTCTCCGGAAGCTACTTCCTCGGGCGATTGAGAAGTAATAGTCTTTCCTTCAACATCAAGCGTAATTTGCACTTCCTCGCCGACCAGAAGCTTTCCGGATTCCGCGAATTGATTCCACGTTAAACCATAATCTTTGCGGTTAAGCGTGGTTGTCGCGCTGAAGCCCGCCAGCTCATTGCCCCACGGATCTTTTTCCAAACCTAAAATTTCAAGATCCATCACGATTTCTTTTTCAACTCCATGCATACTCAAAAGACCGTGCAGTTTCGCGTGCCCTTTTTTGACATCCGTAATCTTGGTGCTTTTGAACGTCATTTCGGGTTAATGCGCGACATCAAAAAAATCAACAGACTTCAAATGGTGATCGCGCTGTTCAATTCTTGTATTCACGTTTTCGTTTTGAATTTTAGCATCACCCTCCCACTCTTCGGTTTTGTCCGGCGTATAAGA
>CAZSVD010000037.1:0-6267 GCA_964610145.1 uncultured bacterium
AATGAAGGGTGCGATTGCGCGAGCCGAACAGCTTTTGGCTGAAACGAAGAATGGTTTTATTCCGCAGCAGTTTAAGAATCCCGCAAATCCGGAAATTCACCGCAAAACCACGGCGGAAGAAATTTGGAAAGATACGGACGGAAAAGCAGATATTTTAATCTCCGGCGTTGGAACGGGCGGAACCATTACCGGTGTTTCCGAAGTCATTAAGTCTCGCAAACCTTCGTTTAAAACGATTGCCGTTGAGCCCAATGAATCACCCGTGCTTGCCGGCGGCGCTCCCGGAAAACATAAAATTCAGGGGATTGGTGCGGGATTTGTTCCTCAGATTTTAAATACGAAGTTGATTGATGAAATTGTTGCGGTGACCAGCGAAGAATCTATCACGATGGCTAAGCGGCTAGCGCGCGAAGAAGGCGTCCTTTGCGGAATTTCTTCAGGTGCCGCAGTGCATGCGGCGGTGCAGGTCGCGTCGCGTTCGGAAAATAAGGGCAAGCTGATTGTTGTAATTATTCCAAGCTTTGGAGAAAGATATTTAAGCACGGCGCTGACGGATGAGTTTCGTCAGCAAGTAGCGGCAGCGACAGCATAATGCTGATAAGAGGTCATCTGCTGCGTTACGATTTTCGCTACCTTGTGCGACGTATTACGGAATACGTCTCCGCGGTCGCTCGATCGTGCCTTGCATCTAACCTCTTCTCATCATTATGAATAAAAGCCCTGAGAGAAATCTTGGGGCTTTTTGCTTTTAAGGAGACGTATGAGAAAAGAAGCATTGGTTATTTTAGCGGAAGGATTTGAAGAGATTGAAGCTGTTACGCCGGTGGATGTTTTAAGGCGCGCGGGCGTGAATGTTGTGACGGCCGGGCTTCACTCAAAGAATGTGCGCGGGTCACGCCGGGTTGTTTACATTGCCGATATGCTGTTGGAAGAATATAGCGGAACTCCGGATGTTTTGATTTTGCCCGGTGGAGTTCAGGGCGCGGATAATTTGCACAAAGTTTCGCGTGTGACCGAGTGGATTTTAAAAATGCGGAAGCAGGATAAATATATCGCCGCTATCTGTGCCGCGCCCGCGGTTGTTTTGGCGCCTACGGGTGTTTTGGATCATAGGACGGCGACATGTTATCCAGGTTATGAAAAGGGTTGGGGAGCTTTGATTCAGCATCAGTCCCAAGCCGTTGTTGTGGATGGTAAATTCATCACTAGCCAAGGTCCCGGAACCGCGCTTGAATTTTCATTCGCGGTGATTGAACAGCTTTTTGATTTACCAACCGCAGTGGACTTGGCGGGGAAAATGGTCTACTCCTACGCGGGCATCGCCGCTAAAAAATGAAATCATTCGAGATCGAACAAAAATATCGCTGCAAAGATCTTTCCGGTTTTCGTAAAAAGCTTAAAACACTTAGGGCGCATTTCGTTAAAAAGGGAATCGAACGAAATGAGTTTTGGGATTTAAATAAAAGCCTAGCCCGAAAAAAAACGGTTTTGCGGCTCAGGCAGCATGGCAAAACCGCGGAGTTGACTCTTAAAGGTCCGCGGCTTCAATCCCGTTACAGCAAACGGCTCGAGCTGCAAACTTCCGTGGAATATGCGCCGACGCGCGCTATTTTGGAAGCTTTGGGTTTGAAATTATCCTGTCAGTACTCCAAAAAACGCGAAATTTATCAGCTGAAAAATGTTGTGGTGGTTTTGGATGTTTTGCCTCGGCTCGGGACTTTTGTCGAGCTCGAGGGATCTGTTCGGGCAATTACGCTCGCGGCTCAACAATTGGGACTTAAAGACGAAGACCGCGAAGAAAAATCTTATCTTCAAATGCTGTTTGCTTGGAGAGGTTGAACATGAAACCGTTGAGCGATGATGAAATCAAAAAGCGTCTGAGCGTTTTAAAGGGGTGGATTTTAAATCGCGAAATTCGGACGATTGAAAAAAAATTCACTTTTGAAAATTTTACAGACGCGGTTTGTTTTTTAAATCAGGTCGCGGAAATCGCCGAGCAGGAAGATCATTATCCTGATTTGCATTTGACTCAATACCGAAATCTTGCCGTTGTTCTCACAACCCATTCAGCCAAGGGTTTGACCCCCAAAGATTTTATGATCGCCGCTAAAATTGAGGAGGTGTTCGCATGAAACACAAACGCATTTTAGTCATTGATGATGATCCTTTGGTGCGGCGAACTTTGCAGATGCTTTTACAGCAGGCCGGGTACTTTGTGGATTCGGCGGCGGATGGAATGCAGGGGCTTGAGAAACTTCCCGGCGGTCATTTTGATCTCGTGATGACGGATGTGCGTATGCCCGGAATGGACGGGTTCACGGTTTTGCGTGCAATCCGGGATTATTGTCAGGCGGAAAATCGTCCGCCTTTCACCGAAGTTGTTCTGACCGGATTTAACGATGTGCACGCGCTTGAATCCGCACAAAGCCTTGGGATTAAGCATTTTGTTCTTAAGCCCTTCGATAGTGACGAACTTTTAGACGAAGTGGGCCGGATTTTAAATTAAAATGGCCTTTGAAATTGCCATTGCCCGACAAAGAAGCATAAGCTAGAATCAATCCCATGAAAAAGCGTGATTTGGATTTTGAAATCTCTTTTTTTGAGGGGATTGTGCGCCGTCGGCCCGATTATGTTGAGGCACTTATTCCCTTAGCCGAAGCTTATACCCGCAAAGGGTTGCGCGAACAGGGGCTTTTGATCGATCAAAAGCTTTCGCGCCTTTGCAAAGATGATCCGATTGTTTACTACAATTTAGCCTGCAGTCTGGCCCTCGCCGAACGTACGGGAGAAGCCCTGAAGACTTTAGCCAAAGCGATTCGTTTGGGTTATCGTGATTTTGCCTACATGAAAAAAGACCCCGATCTTCATTCTCTCGCGGAGCATCCTGAATTTAAAAAGATGATTCAGGCGTGATCATTTCTTTTTTTTGTTCGGTGTTATGAAAATCCGAAAATCTGAAAAAAAATCTCAGGCTCAAGCCGTTCTTCCCGAAACCAGTTTGATTGAAAAAAACGCGATTGATCTTTTGCGTTTTATCAAAGAAAAAGCTTCCCGTTTCTCTCCGCTTTTAATCATGACGCATAATTATCCTGATCCCGATGCGCTCGCGAGTGCGCATGCCTTGGCCTATCTTGCCGAGCAGGGAGCCAAAGTAAAATCCCGGATCGTATACGGTGGCAGTATCGGGCGCGGTGAGAATAAAGCGATGGTGCGTCATTTGCGCATGCCGGTTTTTAAACTAAAAAAATCAGATTTAAAAAAATATGCCAACGTCGCTTTGATTGATACTCAGCCTGATTTCGAAAATCACGCTTGTCCGGCTCGTAAACATATCGCGCTTGTGCTTGATCAGCATCCGTCGGTCAAAAAGCCGGATGCGGATTTGGTGATTGTGAACGTGGATTGCGGTGCTACGAGTGTTATTTTAACGCGCGCGCTGTTGATCTCAGGTCTTGAAATTCCCAAGCCAATTGCCACCGCGCTTGTTTACGGAATTCTTTCGGACACGCAGGATCTTCATCGTGTGGAGCGGCATGAAATCATTGAAACCTATCTCGATATCTTGCCGTATTGCGACATGAAGATTTTGACAAAGATTCAAAATCCCGCCAAATCGATTATTTTTTTTAAAACGTTGCGTTACGCCTTGAATGAAGCCAAGCTTTGCCGCGGGCTTGTCATGGTTCATTTAGGCGCGATTCCGCATCCGGATCTCGTCTCTGAAATCGCGGATTTTATTTTGGGTTCGAATGTGGCGACACGCGCGCTTTGTACGGGGCGTTGTCTTGATAAATTGCATATTTCTTTTCGAACCCGTAAGCCCGAAGACGACGCACCCAAAATCTTGCGCAATTCCGTCGAGGATCCCTCTCAGGCAGGAGGACATGATTCAATCGCCGGCGGAACTTTCAAAGTGTCTTCTGATCCGTTATCGCCGCTTTGGAAAGAAAAAGAAACAAAGCTAACCCAAAAACTTTTGCGTCAATTAAAAATTCCGGCCAAGCAGAACTTCTTTGATGCTTTCCGCTGATTGCGGATGCTTTTTTGAAAGGATTTCTTAAGAGATGAGTTTCTGGCAAGAAATCAGAAGTGACTTTCCGATTACCGAGCGTTGCATTTATCTCGATCACGCGGCGGGCGGGCCTATTTCAAAGCCCGCGCTTGAATCAATTCAACAATTCCAAAAAGAAAACGCGGAAGGCGCAGATTTTTATTGGCTTGATTGGATGAAACGCCGGGATGAGTCCCGTCAGGTTGTGGCTGATTTTATTGGGGCTATGCCCGAAGAGATCGCGTTTGTTACAAGCACATCCCATGGCATGAATCTTGTCGCGGAAGTTTTAGCGGCTGAAGGCAAGGTTTTGCTCAATGAATCAGAGTTTCCATCGAGTACGGTGCCGTGGCTTTGGCGTAAAGCAAGTGTGGACTGGAATTCTCCCGAGTCAGCGGCGCCGGATATCAAAACGATTGTAACAAGCTATGTTCAGTATGGAACGGGTTATAAACAAGACATTCCCGAAATCGGCAAAACAAAAGGAGACCGTTATCTTGTCGTGAATGCGACGCAGGGTTTTGGAGTGTTGCCGATAGATGTTAAGAAGTGGAACACGGATTTTATTTGCACAAATAGTTACAAATGGATGATGGCCGGGTATGGCGGCGGCATTCTTTATATTCGCAAACCGCTGCTTGAAAAATTTCGTCCGGCGGGAGCGGGTTGGCGCAGCATGATGGGCTGCGATTTGATGCAAAATAAAAATTTGGAGATGAAAAAAGCCGGTGAGCGTTATGAGTGGGGCTGCCCCAATTTTTCCGCGATGTTTGGTTTTTCCGCCGCGATTCGTTATTTTAATCAAATCGGCATCGATAAAATCGAAAAGCGCGTTATGGAGCTGACGGATTTTTTGATCCTTCAATTGAGCCGGCATGGTCTTGAAATTCTTTCTTCCTTGGAGCCTCACCGCCGCTCAGGGATTGTTGTTTTTAAAGTCGCGAATCCTGTTTTGGTTTGGAAAAAGCTGCTCGAGCAAAATGTCTACGTTTCTCCCCGCGGAGGAGGAATTCGTGTTGCCCCGCATTTTTACAATACCGAGGAAGAGATCGAGCTTTTTGTCCAAAAGCTGACGAAGCTCCTTTAATCCGCCACTTTGTCTCCGGCCTTTTTTGATGTACAATCTGCGCCGCTTTAAAGCCGAACTTTTACTTATTTAT
The DNA here is from genome assembly GCA_964610145.1 of uncultured bacterium. Taxonomy (GTDB): domain Bacteria; phylum Omnitrophota; class Omnitrophia; order Omnitrophales; family Aquincolibacteriaceae; genus Multiplicimicrobium. Next base: position 5,212 of record CAZSVD010000037.1, read on the forward strand.
CGAGAGGGGAAATAGTCATGTTGAAGAAGATTTTTCTAGGGTTTGTTTTGGTGATTGTGCTTGTCTTGGTTTTTCACAGTTTTATTATCGGAACGATAGTTAAACCTCAGGTTGAGGTGCAGGCTTCCAAAATCCTGGGCACGGATGTCAAAATCAGCGTTCTCAGCGTGCGCCTTTGGCCGGGCAATGCCGCGGTTTACGGGCTCAAAGTCAAAAATCCCGCCGGATTTTCGGATAATCAACTTTTGGATTTGGGCAGCTTTTCGGTAGCGTTGGATACAGCCGGACTGATCAAAGAATTTTCTGCGGGACTTACCGGAACAAAGACCGTTGTCGTCGATCATATTAAAATCAAAAATCTAAATCTTTTGGTTGAGCGTATTGCACAAGCCAAAGGCCCTCAATCAAATATTGAAAAGTTGGTTGAAAATTTAAACAGCCAAGCGAAGCAGGCTCCGGAAGAGTCTCAGCCTTCAACGGAGAAAGCTCCTGAAACTGCGAAGAAGCCGCTTGATCTCCATATTCAGCTTAAACACTTTAGTTTTGTGGATGGTAAGGTCACCGTCAAAGATGCAACGATCGGATCCGGATTTGAATATAAAGTTGATAAAATTAATGTGGATGTAAAAGATATTTTCTTGCCGGCGAAGCCGGCGAATGAGCTTGTGGAGACTTTGGATGTTTCCGCTTTGCTCGGAAATCAAAATCCCGGGAGCGTTTCTTTTCAGGGCCGTTCCAATTTAATGGCCGGAGCAAATCTTGATGCCAAACTTTTGATTAAGGATGTAAGCCTTGCTGATTTTAACGCGTTTATGGTCGAGCAGCCTTTTCAAATTTCCGCGGGTAAATTTAATTTGCAATCGACGATTCAAATTTTGGATAACCAGCTTAAATCCGGCCATGATTTAAAACTGAACGCGCTTGAGCTTGCAAAAAAATCGGGCGGTTCCGAGCTGCTTGATTTGCCGATGCAAACTCTTATTACCACATTGAACCATTTGCCGTCGATGCAGGTTCCCTTTGACGTCAACGGAGACCTTAAAAATCCTCAATTCA
>CAZSVD010000038.1:0-1573 GCA_964610145.1 uncultured bacterium
ATTTCCGCTTTTCGGTTCTTGGCTATGTAATTCCGATTATGGAAGCGATTAGCACGGGTGATTTCGCGCGTGCGCGTATTTTATTGGATGAGAAGGAGAACTCGGCCGCGGCTCGTGAAACCGGCGAAAAGAATATCGGTGAAGGTGAAATTACCTGGATTAAAGATTTGATTGATGGTGCTGAGAAAGGCGATCCGGTCAAAATCGCGGAAGCTTCAAATTTTCTGCGGGATTTAGCAGGGCACGGAAAAACTCTTTTTAGTATGCTGGTTGAAACCGACGTGACCATGCCGGAGAAGCCTATTGATGGCATCGAGCAGCACTTGAGAAATGCGTTTGGTCTGGAAGGAACCGGAATAAAAGATCAAAATGAATTTTTCAAGCGACAAAAACAATATATTGCGGACCAGGCGAGTAAGCCGGAGGGCGAAAGAGTCAAGGCGGGTGTGCTGACCAAACTGACGCTCAAAGAGCGTGAGGAAATGGCCCGTGCTTATAAACAGTCCCGAGACGACTCCGGTCGGTCTGTCGAGAGAGATGTATCGGCAAGTGACTTTGAGCCGGTCTATAAAGTTTTATTTGATCCCGAAGATCCCGACTTAAAGCCTGTTTTTGAAAAAATGGGCATGCCCTTTGAACCTTTTGTGGCGTTTTTCACTGATCAAAGCGGCGCGGCCGATCAATTGCTGAAGAAAATCGGGCATGGTATTCAAGCACTTGCTTTTGCGGACAGTCGTCAGCAGTTTAATGAGGGGACGCTCTTGCATGATATGGGCGGAGCATTATTTATCCGTTCGCGGTCGTTAAGCAGTTTCTTTGAAGATATGAAAAAGCCCAAGATACGGGCCAATATTACCCATGAAGTCCGGCATTTGATCGATAGAAACCAGCCGTCTTCTTCAAAAAATGATTGGGGTGATGGTGAAGCGAGTGATGCCGAAGGCGATATGTTTGTGTTCCAGGAAGCGCATCGTGAATTTACGGCCCATTTGGCCAATATTAATTTGCAGCATTATACAGTCAATGACGTGCTTTCAACAATTCTCGGTAGCTATTTGGAAGAATATTACTTGAAACTCAAATGGGATACCAAGTCTGTGCGTACATTGATTGCCCGTCAGCGGCACACACAAATGATTTTAAAAATGAGCACATTAATGAGTCGCATATTGCAGGTTTCTGGCAATAACTACGCGTTGGCCAATCAGATGTTTGACCAAATCAAAACGCAGGGGGATATTAAACGTATTAGCGATGTTTTTGAAGCCACGCTTAAAATTGCCAAGGCTTCCGTCAGCGCTTCACAAGTTGTTTCTTCAAGTCCGGCGCGCAGTGAAGCTCGCGATCAGGATTTCGTGAGAAGAGAACTTGTTAAGATATTAGGGCAGTTTGGAGTTACGGCTCAAAACTCAGAGCGCTATATTCAAAACTTAGCTGTGCAGACGCCTGAAACAGACACAAACCTTTCAGGTAATCAGATTGCTTACGTCAATTTAGAAAGCAGGCAAATTGTGCTTAACAAGAATCACTTTTCACAAATTCTGGATGAAAAGGCGGATTTGAGTTCTCCGGA
>CAZSVD010000039.1:0-2040 GCA_964610145.1 uncultured bacterium
GTTGCGCTTAACAAGCATCCGACGATTAACTCGGGTATTGATCTTGAATAAGATTAACTTGTTTTAAAAGAAGACAATCATCTTGGAGTTGCAGTAGATACGGGGCAGGGGCTGAGTGTCCCAGTTATTCGAAATGCCGATCAAAAATCGGTTTTTGAACTTGCCAAGGAAATCGGTGAAGTAGCAGAGAAAACCCGCTCAAGAAAAATTTCGGGGGATGATCTTAAGGGCGGAACTTTTACTATTTCTAATTTGGGCGGAATCGGCGGTGGACATTTTACTCCGATCGTGAATAAACCGGAGGTTGCGATTTTAGGTATCGGCCGCGGTGTTCCTAAAGCCGTGGTTCGGGGAGGAAAAGTCGAAGTGCGCAGTTTAATGCCTGTTTGCGTGTCCTATGATCACCGTGTGATTGATGGCGCGGAAGGTGCGCGTTTTACAAGATCGTTTATTGAAGCGTTAGAAACAATTTCTGATGCGGATGTGCAAATTTCCAAGGCCGCTTCCAAGCCGGCCGCAAAAGCTTCGGCAGCGCCGAAGGTAAATAAGAAAAATAAGGCAGGCAAGAAATGACGAAGATTGAAGCAGATATCGTAGTCTTAGGTGCGGGACCCGGTGGATATGCAGCGGCTTTTTATGCCGCGACGAAGGGACGTAAAGTTTTACTGATTGAGAAAGATTCTCGTTTGGGCGGCGTTTGTTTAAACCGCGGTTGTATTCCTTCTAAAGCACTTTTGCATGCAACGGCACTTTTGAGCGAAGCGAAGGAGAGTGCGCATTGGGGAATTGACTTCGGAAGTCCTAAAATTAATTTGGAAAAAATGCGTGTTTGGAAAGAATCAATTTTGAGCAAGCTTTCTGACGGAATTCGCGGTCTTGCGAAGCGCCGCCAGGTGGAAGTGATGCAGGGTCGCGGGCACTTTGAAGGGAATAATGTACTTCGCTTGGAAACAGAAGAAGGCCAAAAGTTTATTCACTATAATAAAGTTATTTTGGCTGTGGGATCTTCTCCTGCTTTGCCCGGAGTGTTTGATTTGGGTAACAAACGTATCATGACTTCAACCGAAGCGCTTGAGCTTGAAGAAATTCCGGAGACGTTACTTGTGGTTGGCGGCGGCTATATCGGAATGGAATTGGGCACGGTTTATTCGGAGTTGGGCAGCAAGGTGACGGTTGTTGAAGCCATGGATTCTATTTTAGCCGGAGCGGATGCGGATTTAGCCCGACCTGTCCAGGAATATGCCAAGAAAAATTTCAAAGAAGTGCGTGTTAAAGCCAAAGTGATGAAGATGGCAACAGCGGGTAAGCAAATCAAAGTGATCATGGAATATGAAGGTAAAAAATTGGAAGAAGTTTATGATCGCGTGCTTGTTTCTGTCGGACGTGTTCCCAATACCGGTGATTTGGGATTAAAGAGCACCTCGGTTCAGCTTGACGCCAAAGGCTTTATTAAGGTTAACTCCATGCAGCAAACCGATGATCCGGATATTTACGCCATTGGCGATGTCGTCGGCGGACTGATGTTGGCTCACAAAGCCTCGAAGGAAGCGCGTGTTGCTGTGGATCGAATTACCGGTGGACATAGTGTGTTTGAAGACGTTGTGATTCCCGCGGTTGTTTTTACAAATCCGGAAGTGGCTTGGTGTGGCTTGACTGAAGCTGAAGCACGTAAGCGTAATATTCCTGTGGATGTGGTGAAGTTTCCTTGGGCGGCAAGCGGTCGTGCCATGACACTTGATCGTACGGATGGTTTAACTAAATTGATTGTTGAACCCGAAACCGAGCGTATTTTGGGTGTGGGAATGGTAGGGGTTGGTGCAGGGGATATGATCGCTGAAGGGGTTGTTGCCGTTGAAATGGGAGCAACAGCCCGTGACTTAGCGGAATGTGTTCACCCACATCCGACTCTTTCTGAGACCTTACAGGAAGCTGCTGAAATGTTTTATGGCCATTCTTCTCATGCGTATTCTCGTCCGCGCGAGCACGCTGACCAAACTGCCTAAAATAATTTAAGCCGCTGAAGAACTTTTCCGATAAAAG
>CAZSVD010000040.1:0-5361 GCA_964610145.1 uncultured bacterium
AGACAATCCTTAAGTCCCCCATAAAAAACATTTTGATGAATTTATAGAGCACGAATCCGACAACCGCAGTTGGAATAAACGCGCAAATCACGCGTTTCAATTCTTCGAATTTAATAAAAAAAGATTTCCAATATAAAACAACCACGGAAAGTATCGCGCCCAACTGAATCACGATCTCAAAGCTTTTTAAAAAATCAGTTTGTCCCAAACCCAGAATTTTTGCGGTAAGCATTAAATGCGCGGTGGAAGAAACCGGAAGAAACTCAGAAGCACCTTCAACTAATCCAAAAATAAACGCGTGAAAATAATTCATTTTATAAGTATTGCGGCCGGCCGCGTTTTTGGAACTCTCCGACTAAATCACGAATCGATTCGGTCTCACTCTTTGGACAAACCAGCAGAATATCTCCCGCATCCACAACCACCATATCCCGCACACCGACAAGTGCGATAGGTTTTTCGGAAGAACGCACAAAATTGCCCTGACTACGAACCGCGATAACATCCCCCTGAAAAACATTATTTTCTTTGCTGTTCGGAAGCAACTTGGCCAGCGTGGACCAGCTTCCTACATCATTCCAGTCCACAGAAACCGGAATTGTCAAAATTTTTCCCTTTAAAGGCTCCATCAAACCATAATCAATCGAAATAGATTGAACCCGGCTGAATAACGCGGCGAGTTTTTTACCTTTTATGTTTTGGTTTGTAATTTGGCGTAAAATTTTTACCGATTCGGGTAAATATTTTTCTGCACAAGCGACAAGCTCGCTGGCTTTCCAAATAAAAATTCCGGCATTCCAAAGAAATTTTCCGGATTTGAAATAGGCCGTAGCTTTTTTAAGATCCGGCTTTTCATGAAACTGCTTTAAACCATAAACCGCAAAACCATTTTGAGTTAAAACCCGTTTTTGCATTTCTAAGTAGCCGTAGCCCGTATGCGGAGAATCGGGCTGAACTCCAAGCGTTACCGGCTGACCTGTCTTAAGCGCCACCGCATACGCCGTTTTTAAGGCTTTTTGAAACTGTTTGGGTTTTCCAATGAAATGGTCGGAAGGCAAAATCGCGATGACCGCTTCGGGATCTTTTTTTAAAACCCGTAAAGCTGCCCAAATCGCGCATGGCGCGGTATTGCGCCCCATAGGTTCACCCACCACCTGAGCCTTTGAAATTTTCAAATGCTTTGCCACCCAAACCGCTTTATCCGCCTGAGTAAAAACATCCAGACGGTTTTTAGGAACTAGCTGGCGGATGCGATCGCAAGTTTCTTCAATCAGGGTTTTCCCACCCCATAGTTTGAGAAACTGTTTAGGCAAAGCTTTGCGGCTTGCCGGCCAAAAACGCGTTCCTGAACCGCCTGCCATAATCAGCGCCCAATTCATACTTTTTGCACCTGATGAATAACCGTTTTAATTTCTTTTTCCATCCAGCTTTGAATTTCTTTGGCTCGTAAGTCAGTGGCGGCTTCAAAGCGCGTCACCAAAACAGGCTGTGTATTAGAGGCGCGCACAAGCCCCCATCCGTCCGTCCACTCCGCGCGAACCCCGTCGATATCAATAATTTTAAAAGCACCGATTTGCGACTGACCCGTCGCGCCCGAACCAAAGCGGCGTTTAATTTCATCGATCACCCTGAATTTTATCTGATCCGGACAATCCACGCGCAGTTCCGGAGTCGAAAACATTTTCGGATAATCCGCCAAAAGCTCGGAAACTTTTTTCCCGGTTTTATCGAGAATCTCAAGGATTCGGCACGCGGAATACATCGCGTCATCAAAACCAAACCAGCGGTCTTTAAAAAAGATATGCCCGCTCATTTCACCCGCCAGCTCGGCTCCGGTTTCTTTCATCTTTGCCTTCACGAGAGAATGGCCGGTTTTCCACATCACCGGTTTCGCGCCCGCTTTCGCCATCAAATTAAATGCCTGCTGGGAGCATTTCACGTCGCCGATAATCACAGCCGCCGGTTTTCTTGAGGCGATTTCACGCGCGTAAATCAATGTTAGTTGATCACCGTAAACCACATTGCCTTTTTCATCGATAACACCGATGCGATCGGCATCACCGTCAAAGGCCATCCCAATATCCGCTTTTTTTTCGAGAACCGCTTTTTGAACATCACGCAAATTTTTAAGTTCGGAAGGATCCGGGTGATGATCAGGAAAGTTCGAATCAAGGTTTTCATAAAGAGTCGTAACATCATGGCCCATGTTTTTAATAAGTTTGGGCAAGGTATTTCCCGCCATACCGTGCCCGGTATCCAAAATAACTTTCAACTTGCGTTTAAAGGTAAAAAGTGACCCTACGTATTTTTGATATTGGGAAATCAAATCATGATCTTCTTTGACGCTTCCGCGGCCGTCTTTAAAATTTTTTGCAAGAATTCGGTCTTTCAATCCCTGAATCTGAGCTCCGTAAAAAGGCGCACCGGAAAGCTGAATCTTGAGACCATTAAATTCAGGCGGATTATGTGAACCGGTCACACAAATTCCCGCATCTAAAGGATAAGTTTCCACGGCAAAATAAACCAGCGGGGTTGGAACACAGCCGTGCATAATCACGCGGATGCCGGATTCCATCAAACCGTGAATTAAGGCCTTCGCGATTCGCGGTGAACTTTCGCGATGATCATGCCCCACGCCCACCTGGGTCTTTTTCTGCTCAATTAAATAGGAACCGAATGCGCGTCCAATTTTATGCACCGCATCATCGGTGAGTTCGGTTTCTGCTAATCCACGAATGTCGTATTCTCTAAAGATATGTGTCGCTAACATGCGCATAATTTACGGCAAAACATATCCAGAGTGAAGCAATTATATTGATAATTTAATTGTGACTATTTGCAAATTCTGCTGTGCGCATTTTTACAAATCATTTAAAGGACTTGGTCTCCTTCATTCGTGCCGGCTGGTCGCCGCACTCATTCCGGATGACCGCCCGCTTCGCCTGGTGTTCGCTTCATTCAATCTGACATTTAGTCAGATTTCAGTTTCGCTCACCTTTATAAGTCGCGAAGCTCCCTTCTAGTCCTGCCGCGCGCATTTTTCGACTAGAAAAATTCCAATATGCGACGAGTCAAAGCGAGGAGCAAAGCCCCAACGGAGCGTTGTTAAATCAGGCTTCATTAAAAATGAGTTCCACAGGGCAAAGCCCGAGGACTGTCTGAATTTTTAATGAAGCCTGATTTAACTAAGCGGAGTCAATGCGCACGGCAGGACTTGAACCTGCATGCCTTGCGGCGCTACCACCTCAAAGTAGTGCGTCTGCCAATTTCGCCACGTGCGCATGATGCAATTTTTGAAATTGCTAAAAGAAGAAAGAGGTCTAACAAGAATTCCGGAGCAGGATTTTCGCCCTGCTCCGGAATTTAAAGACTAATGCGTTCTGATATATCGAGAAACGCAAAAAATCTCAGTAGCGACGATCGTCGTAACCACCACGGTCACCGCGATCTCCGCCGCGTCCGCCGCGATCACCACCGCGTCCACCACGGTCGCCGCCAAAATCACGGCCGCCGCCAGTGCGCTCAGTTTGTTCACGAGCTTCAGAAACCATTAATTTGCGGCCCATAAAATCTTGGCCGTTTAATTCGAGTGCTTTTTCAGCTGACTCACTGTTTTCGTAACGTACAAAAGCGAACCCCTTCGAACGTCCTGAAAAACGATCCCGCACAACGCTGGCTTCAACCAGATTGCCGTACTTGGAGAAGGCACTTTTAATGTCTTCATCCGTTGCTGACCAGGACAAATTTCCCACATATAACTTCGCGTTCATAGAACTTATCTTACCTCATTGGTTAAAGCCGCACGCCTCAAAGCCCATGCAAAAACTCACGCGCTCTTTGGTTTACGACCTGCATTTGCGAGAGAACGATTCGATCGGAAGGGTTCGAAATAAACCATACCAGAAACCGACGCATCTCCCCGCTCCGCCGACATCGAATGACATCTGCTCGGAGCAAGATTTTCAAAACGATTTTTATCCCGGATTTTCACCCGGTTTAAAAAACGCTTCCGCCAAACTATTTCTATCGGGGGGTTTTAGACTTACCCGCTTGCACGGATTTGTCTCAACTCTCCCAGTTCCGGTCTGATAACTCAGACAAGTTCTGGGGGACTAGGATTCGAACCTAGACAAAAAGCTCCAGAGGCTCTTGTGCTACCATTACACCATCCCCCAATGGAACGGTCTGGCGAAGGCGGTATTATAGGAGGAAATGCTCAAAGGGCAAAGAAAAAAGGATGCTTGAGAACTAGCAATGACAATCTTGTTGATTATTTAACTAACGCCGTTGATTTCGCGGAGAATCGCTTCAAAGGCCTGAGCGGGGTCAGAAGCTTGCGTAATAGGACGTCCGATCACAAGATAATCCGAACCTTCACGGACAGCTTGTGCGGGAGTATAAACACGTTTTTGATCATTCAAATCAGCGGATGCCGGCCTGACTCCCGGCGTAATGATCGAAAAATCTTTTCCAAGCGCCGCGCGAATCAGCTTCACCTCAAGCGGCGATGCCACGACACCGGCAAGTCCGGCCTGTTTCGTTAGTTTTGCAAGATGCACCACCTGATCCGGAATTTGATTCTTAATCTGCAATTCCTGATCTAAAACCTTTTGATCATGGCTTGTAAGAATGGTCACGGCAATCAGCTTGGTTTTGCTTTTACTTTGGTTGAGGGCCTCGGCCGCACGCTGCATCATTTCAAGCCCGCCCAAAGCGTGCACGTTCAAGATATCAATTTCATGCGCACACGCCGTTGCGACTGATTTTGCAACCGTATTCGGAATATCATGCAGTTTTAAATCAAGAAAGACTTTTGCTCCGGTTTTTTTTACCATTTCCACGACTTTCCAACCATGGCTGATAAAAAGTTCTAAACCGATTTTATAGTAAACTGCCTGCCCCTTTAACTGACTCAGAGTTTTTTCAACATCTTTTAAATCAGAGAAGTCTAGAGCGAGTATGATCTTTTCCGCCGGGCTGAATTTCATAAGCTCCCTTTCGCCGGTTGGGTTAAAAAACCAGAGGCAAAATATAACGGATCGAGCGCACGAATAATTTTTTCAGCAGAATTTATTTTCATTTGCAAACTACTCCCGTTTGCCGTGACCTAAAGGTATTACGTAACTCGTCCAAGCTGTTAATCCCCTGCGCGACGCAATATTGATTTAAACCGTCAATAATACTCATCGTCGCGGTTGGGTCGACAAAGTTCGAAGTTCCTACCGCAAGCAAATCCGCGCCGACAATCAAAAATTCAACGGCGTCTTTCCAGTCGCGGATTCCGCCGGAAGCGATAATCGGACAGTTGAAGGCTTTTTTACAGTCATGCACATATCTCAAAGCCACGGGCTTAATCGCGGG
>CAZSVD010000041.1:0-2844 GCA_964610145.1 uncultured bacterium
CCGCTTGTAAAAATCACTTCTTCTTCGCGTAGAGCTCCGATAAATTTTGCCGCGTCCCGGCGCGCGTCACGCAACCCTTTCGAAGGCATACGGCCGGCTGAATGCAAACTCGAAGCATTTCCATAATGCTCGGTCAAAAAAGGCATCATGGCATCGAGTACTTGCTTATCCATCGGAGTTGTCGCGTTGTAATCAAAATAAAGCATAGATAACTAAATCGATGGGGGCTGGGTCGAAGACTTCTTTAATAAAATTGTAAGAACAAAATAAAGTGTGATCAGGGCAAGCCAGCCCGCAATGCCGTCATACATTTTTGAGGAACCCCAAATTAAATTTGTTTGCCCAAAATCAACCAGAAGTCCGTCGGTTTTAATGAAGAAAACCGCTCCCGCATGCAGTCCAATCGCCGGATACAATGATTTTGTCCGGAGCAATAAACCGGTCAACATCAAACCAAAAATGAAAAGGCCCACAAAACCCGGCCAATAATTTCCGAAATGGACCAAAGATTGAAGCGGCGCGCCCAAAACCCGTAAGCTGTCCATAAATGTGGGCGATTGATCAATGAACGGTTTTTTCGCATTCACAAAATGCACGATGGAATAAAATGCGTTTGTTAATATCAACGCCACGACAAGGCGGTTTTTAAAAAAACTTTTAAGCCCATGAAATACGACTCCTCTAAAAAAAAGCTCCTCGATCGTACCAATCAATAATCCCGTCAAAGTAGCCCCACAAATGCGATTAATCCATTGCACCGCCCCCACGGGTTGCAATGAGTAAACAGCCTCTCCAAACAAAGATTGTAATGCAACATAAATTGAAAGAACAACAACGGGACAAATAAACGCGATCGAAAGCATTTGAATCGCCCGAACGTCAAATAAAAGTCCGTATTGGCTTAGGTTTTCACGGCGAATTCTCACAAACGCGGCAACGCAAATCAATGTTCCGATCATAACGATTCGGTTAAAAATACGTTCGAATTTGTAAGGTAATACGTGAAAAAGCAGCGGTGAAATAAAAACCGCGAGTAATAGCACTGCTATAAATGAAAGAAGGAAAAGAAAAGTTTTTTTCATGAATTAAGCGGGATTTATTTCAACGACTGCGTCGATTTCAACCGCCGCATTTTGAGGCAAACTCGCAACTCCGACCGAAGTTCGGGCATGAATCCCCTGCGCTCCAAAAACAACTCCAAGCAAATCCGAGGCGCCGTTAACAACCGCGGATATTTCATTAAAATTTTCTGACGCCTGGACAAAACCCGTCAGCTTTACGATTTGTTTGACGCGATGAAGCCCGACATGTTCTTTCAGCGTTGAAATGAGATTGAGCGCGGCTTCATGTGCGGCTTCCATCCCCGCCTTTTTATCAAGATCTTTGCCGATTTTTCCGGTAATTAAAGCCCCATCGACTTTACGGCAGAGCTGCCCGCTTACAAAGGCTAAATTTCCGGCAACAACAACCGGCTGATAACTGCCGGCAGGTTTCGCTGCGGGCGGCAAAACTAATCTTAATTCAACGATTTTTCTTTCGTATAAACCGGATGGATTCATTGAGGTTTCCTGCCTAAAATTAAAGTTGCGGCTCCAAAAGTAAAAGCGTGTATCTGTAATTCCAAAAATCCCGTATCGCGCATTTCCGCGGCGGTTTTAGCGGGCTCCTGAAAAGAGGCTATCGATTCGGACAAAAATTGATACGCTTTCAATTGTCCTGAAAAAATCCATCCGACTATCGGTAAGTAGATTTTTAAATAGGGATAAAAGAGCAGCTTCGCCCACCAAGCAGAAGGCCGCGTTAAACAAAGAAAAGCGGCGCGCCCGCCCGGGGTTAAAATTTTAAACACCTGCCCCAAAAAGCGCGGCATATCTTTGACGCTTCGCAGCGTAAAGGCAGAAACAACCAAATCAAATTCGCCGGATCCGAAAGGCAAATCATGAAAATCTCCCTGCACAAGAGCTACTTCACGGGGAAGATTCTGCCTTGCAACCGCAAGCATATTCGCCGAAAAATCTAGACCAACGGCTTTATCCCACGTACGTGTCTTCAAAAAACATTCTAAAAATTTTCCTGACCCCACACCTAAATCTAAAATTGTTTTTTGCGAGGACTCCAAAACAAGCTCGCGTGAACGCAGTCGCCAGGCATCATCAAGGTTAAAGCTTAAAACTGTGTTTAAAAAATCGTACTTAGGCGCGATGGAATCAAAAGCTTCGCGAATAAATTCTTTTTCCGGACTTGCTAAATTCTGAGGCTGAATCGTTTGCATGATTAACTGAAGACCTGAACCGTCTCATAGTTCGTATTTCTTTGCACGGCGGTATATCCGGCTTCTTTAATCAAGCGGATAAGATCTTCACGAGTCGTTTGTGTGGCATCAATTCCGGTAGGTTCCAAAACTTTATCTTCAATCAAGGTTCCGCCCATATCGTCGCAACCGAAAGCGAGCGCGATTTGTCCGAGCTTTAACCCTTCGGTAAGCCATCCGCTTTGCAAATGCTCAATATTATCAAGCATCAACCGTGAAATCGCGACCGTCTTGAGATAATCTTCCCCGCCCGTTTGTTTGAGATGCTTCATGCGCGGCGTGCAATGCGGTGACATGGTCCAGGGAATGAACGCGCGAAAACCTTTCGTTTCATCCTGTAAATTACGAATGACCATCATATGCTCGATTCGTTCAGGAATTGTTTCGACATGTCCAACAACCATCGTAGCTGTTGTTTTTAAACCGGCTTGATGCGCAATCCGCATCACATCAATCCATTTTTCGGTGGTGGCTTTTTTAGGACTGATCATTTTACGCACGCGTTCAACCAGAATTTCAGCGCCTCCGCCCGG
>CAZSVD010000042.1:0-9841 GCA_964610145.1 uncultured bacterium
TATCGTATCTATCACGTCGAAAATACGTGTTTCGGATGTTGCTGACGCAACGGTAAATAACGCTTCACCGACCTTTTCAATTGTTCCGTCATTTACATTAACGGCTCCTGTCGCGAACCAGCTGATTCAGGTTAACAAGAACTTTAATATTACTTGGAATCGTGTGGGACAGACGCCAACGGTTAATCTTTATTATTCCAAAGATGCTTTCTCGGGTCCTGGTATACCGATTGCAATCGGAGCTTCCAACTCGGGTACTTATACGTGGTCAGTTCCAGATTTTAGTGAAATTTCAACCGGACCTCTCAGCTTGCAGGTGCGTGTGGCCTATCCGGCGGACGAGTTAGCCGAAAGCACTTCCGCTGCATTCCAGGCCGTGGCCGGATTTACAATGGTTTCACCCAACGGTCCTTCGGATAAATGGGATGTTCATAGCCAGCAAACAATTATTTGGACCTCGACGAGTACTCATGTTGCACAGGCCAAGATCAAATATTCGGTAGATGGTGGCGCAACTTATCCTTTCACGCTCACATCGAGTGCGAATAACAGCGGTGCTGTGGACGCGCAGAGAAGCTGGGTATGGTCGTCGGTACCTGACACAATTTCCGCGCAGTTCAAAGTTCGTGTTGAAGATGCGAACAACTCAGCTGCTTATGATGAATCTGACGCGAATGCGAAGATTAAAGCTTCATTCCAAGTTTTATCACCAAGTGATGAGGGAATAAGCCTGACGGTGGCTGATACTTACAATATCACTTGGGATTGGGTTGGTAGTGTGAGTGATGTTGTTTTGTCTTACTCGAAAGATAATTTTGCGACGCAATCAACCATTAACGGTGGTGTGAGCGTTCCAAATAACGGTCTTTATGTATGGACTGTTCCCGATAACATCACTACGGATGAAAGCGTGAAAGTTAAAGTTCGCAGCAATAGCGACCAAGATGCGTTTGATATTTCCGATAATGCTTTCAAGATTCACGGAAGTTTTACTTTGACTAAACCGAATGGGGCCGATCGCTTCCGGATTGGTTTAAGTGATACGATTGAATGGACAACGGTAGGTAACATCCCTAACGTTCAAATTGTTGCTTACTCTACTTTAGCGGGCGACACGGGTTTCCCTTATACTGAGGCATCTCCGCTTGTAATTCAAAACAGCACAGCCAATACCCCGAATGGAAATTCTGTTTATACGTGGAATCCAATCCCGAATAAGCCGTCTTCTCATATTCGCGTTAAGGTGATCGATGTTAATGACTCAACGGTTTACGATGATTCAAATGCCGACTTCAGAATTCAGGGTCAATTTACTTTAACCGACCCTCTCTTTACTCAGGTTCCGGTGGGGAGCAATAAGACCATTACATGGACATGGGGCGGGAACATTCCTAAGGCCAAGATTGAATATTCCGTGAATGGCGGAGCTTACGCGCCGATTAAAGAAACAGAGCAGGGAGTCAACAATGATGGTGTTGTAACAAATGATGGAAGTTTCGTATGGAATGTTCCGGATTCAATTTCCTCGAATGTAAGAATTCGTATTCAAGATCCAAATGACGCGGAAGTCGTGTCAGTTTCAAATCAGTTTAAGATTTACGGAACCTTAACCTTAACCAGCCCGAACGGCGGTGAGCGCTGGGTGGTGAATGAAATTCAGCCTATTGAATGGGCTCAGACAGGATCGATTCCAAAAGTAAAATTAGAGTACTCGATCAATGGCGGAACATCATGGTTGCCGGTCGCGGAGGCTGACGATATCGCCAATGACGGTATTGTTACTAATAATGGTAGCTTTGATTGGACAATTCCTAATAGTTTATCAAATCTTGTACTCGTTCGAATCAGCGATCCTACCGACGCATCGCTTGTTACGGATGTTTCAAATTCAACTTTCCAAATTGATTACTACTATATTACGTGGGTCTTGAAGGACTTGTTAACCAATATCAATTTGGATCAGTTAACTGTGCAGTCAACCGATGGTTGGGTTGAATCCGGTGTTATTTCTCCGAAGATTCACGGACATCCTGCCGGTTCTTATGTAGCGAAATGGACCCGTCCTGAGTATGGAGACTTGCTTAAAAATTACGTTGTTGATCAGGATCAAACCATTGTCATCTTTATGGAAACCCAGGTTGTGCATATTTGGGAAGCCGTCACGGATATGGCTTACAACACCGATCTTGATCGGTTGACTATTAGCTCCACACTTCGCCGTGATGGCGGTCTTGTCACAGGTGCAGTGGGTTGCACCGTCAGCATTTTTGATGGAGGAACTAAAATTAAAGAATTTACTGCACCGACAGCACCGGACGCCCAGGGTTTTTATAATTTCACTTGGAATGCCCCGACCGGGTTACAGGGCGGAAAAATTTACAATATTTTGACCACAATTCCGATTGCAACGGGCGGTGAATTTAAGACTCCGCGTACATTCAACATTACCGACGTCAAGAAGTTGGATGCTGTACAGCAAACCGTGACCCATAACTTAGATACACCGTTGTCGCAGGTCAGCTCGAATATTACCACCGCGGTTAATACTAAGCTGGATGCTCAGACCATTGTTATTTCAAGTAAATTGGATGCACAGTCGGCTAACTTGGATACCAAGCTGGATAATCAAACCGGTATTGTGACCAATAAGCTGGATCAACAAACTACGATTGTTTCGAACAAGTTGGATCAACAAACTGCAATCATTCAAAATCAGGTCAGTCAGTTAACCAGCTCGCTTTCGAGCCTTGAGTCGGCGACAGATTCTATTCAGGCGGCTACGGCCAATTTGGAAACTACCAATCGTCGTTTCGCGGGCCGATTGCTTATTCCTCAGGTTGCATTGACGGGACAAGATTTAGTGATTCGCTATCGCGGTGCCGGAGAAGGGTTGACTCCGATGCTCAAAATTATCGATTCGGAAGGAAATCCGATCTATCAAAATCAAGTTATGACCCCGGTGGGTGGATCTCCAGGGTTGTATGAGTACGTCATTAAAAATCTATCGAGTTCCGAATTTAAAGCCGGAAAAACTGTGGCTTTGACCGTCAATGAGTCATCCACCGGAAATTTCGAAGCCGGTTCGATCTTTATCGAAGCAACTTCCTTAACGGAAATTCAGGGTATGATCGCGGCAAATGGTGGACAGACTTCAATGATTAAAGATATCAATACGAAAATGGATAGCGTTACGAGCGCAATCGGTGAAAAAGGCTATATCGGGACAATGTTACAGAGCCTTAAAGACGATATGGAAAAATTACCGAGTAAGATCGCTGCGGATAAAAACAGCTCGAAGATGGCAACTCAGATTAACGCGGTTGCCAAGAAAATCGATTCTCTTGCCGGTGATCAGGGTCTTAATCTTTCTGAATTGATGCAGACATCGGTTCAAGAGGGAATTGAGCAAGCGCCTGGTTTACGTGAGGTCCGTCAACGAACGGATAAGATTCAGGGTGCGATCGAAATTGTGCAGGAAAAGGTTGAGAAGTCCTTAACCGGTGATGATGCTCCAATTGTGCAGGTTGTGTACTCTTAGTTCCGTCAGATGCCAGAAAACGTCAGGTTTGCTTACGGCAAAGTTATATTTCATATAGTGTAAAAACCCCCTTTCGTTTTGCTGAAATCTGCCGATAAAGCTAAGGTAGAATTCTGGAAACAAGGAGAGGTTTATGCTTGTTGGTTTAAGTCTTAGCGCGATGCAACGAAAGATTCTTTTATTTGCTCTAATTTTGCTTGTTACGCTACCTTGGTACGTCCAGGCTGAAAACAAGAACAGTGATCCTGTAACAATTAGCGTTGTTACCGCTAACCCTTCCAAAACAAAAACCCAAACCATTCCCGTAAAAATTGATTTGCCTCAAGAAATTAAACCCGATGATATTTTAGAGAAGGGAGATCTTGAGCTTCAATATGACGATAAGAACTTTTGCTACTTTCTTTACAACAAAGAGGTTGTGTTAAAGCCCGGGGAAACCCGTGTTTTTAATGTGCTTTGCAGAAATGTCTGGATCATTCCGCAAGATAAACTAGATGATTACAAATCCACCGCAGCGATGATTTTAAAGCGGTTGCAAAATACAGACTATTTTACGGCCGGGAAGAAGCTTGCGGATGGTATTTATGAGAAGCTCGATACGATTAAGATCAGGCAAAGTGACGAAACAATCGGACAAAAAAAGAGGATTGGAGCTTATCGTTACCACATGCAATTAATTGACCAGGTTAAAGAGGACTTGGCAAAAATGGAAAAATTGCTTACGTTTCAGGGCGGCCCACCAGTTCCCGAAATGCTGCAGGAATCCAAAGTCAAATCCGACGCCCCTTCCACCAAAACAACCTGGCTCATTATTTTTTGCATTGTAATTTTCATGGTTTTTTTAGGAGCGCAATTTTACTTTACCTGGCACCGTCGCGCGGAAGCGGAAAAAAAAGGTTTGCATCATCAAAAACAAAAGCTTCCCGGATCCGCTTCAAATTCAACGAGTAAACATTAAAAGAGATTATGTTGAGTGTGACCTTATTGACTGCCAATAAAATTTTATTTGAAGGGGAAGCGACGAAAGTTATTTTTCCGGGAGAGCAAGGCGTTTTTGAAGTCGGGTTGTTCCATAAAACATTAATTAGTCGATTGTTGCCGGGTGTGACGCATGTGGATGAACAGGAATTCTTAATTCGTCATGGCATCGCGAAAGTTAAGGATGACCGTGTCATCGCGATGGTAGAACTTGAAAGTGACTGATAACAGCGAAGGTTTTTGATGAGTAGAAATTTAGCTCTCACCGTTATATTTTCGCTTTGTATATTGGGTCCTTCAGCGGTTTTTGCCGCGACAGGGTATGCCAGCATTCAGGCGTTGGGGCGGAACCCTACAGCGGCTCCCAAAATTTTAACGGCGATGACGCTATGCCTTGCTTTTGCAGAGGCGGTTGCGATTGTTGCTTTTCTGATTGTTTGGCAACTTTACGCAGTTGTGGAGTAAAAGGGAAATACTATGCCATTTTTAGGAATGCTCTTGTTTTTGATTATTTTTTGCGGTGGATTGATTTACGTGATGTACCGAGTTTTGGGTACTCAGGCCACCCAAGCGACCGACAGATTTTCAACGATGAGTGAAGACTTTGAGAGAAAAAAGTCAGAAATTAAAAAATTAACCCAAGAATCCGAGTTGAAGGCTGAAAAGCTCTTGATGTCAACGCAACAGGAGTGTGAAAAACTCAAGTCAGTTGCGCTGGAAGAGTCACAGCAAATGCGGTTAAAAGAGGTTCAGGATGCGCGTAAGGAAGCTGAGCGAATTGTTACAGAAGCCATGAAGGCTCGCGAGTCCATGAAACTGGAATTAGTTGAGCAGATGCACGGTAAAACCATCGACGCGGCGCATCAGCTGGTTCTTCGTGTTTTTCCTGTGAAGCTACGTAAAGATATTCATGATTATTGGATTCAGGAGCTACTTGAGCATGGCCTCCAAGCACTTGACCGTTTCGACTCCCGTGAAGAAATCAAAACCGTAGAAATCGAATCCGCGTTTCCATTAGATGATCATCATCGCAAGAAAGTGCTTGATGCAATCAAGCGCAAATTAAATGCGGATATTACCTTGAAAGAAAAGGTTCATTCTGATCTTGTCGCTGGGTTACGCATGAATTTAGGTCATTTGGTTCTTGAAGGTTCGCTTGCAGCTCGTCTGAAGGAGGCGGCAGTTGACGTCAAAAATAACCACACCTGAAGCTGCAGCGTCACCCGCGCTTTTTGATGTTCGTGAGATCGGCCGGGTAAGCTCGGTTCGTGAATTTATCGTTGAAGTGGAGGGCTTGCCTTCTTGTTTGAATGGCCAACGCGTTGAGTTTTCAAACGGGGATACCGGCATGGTCATGGGCTTTAACGAAAAGAAAGTGCTGGTTCTTGCCTTTGGTGCTAAGGCACGCATCAGTGCCGGTGATCAGGTTTATTCTCGCGGCGAACCTTTTACCATGCCAGTAGGCGACTCATTTATTGGCCGTGTAGTCACGAGTCTCGGTAAATCTTTTGACAGTGATTCCAGTTTACCTGCCACGGAAAGCAGACCCATTTTTATTGATGCTCCGGGTGTTATGGAGCGTTTGCCGGTTTGCAATGCGCTTGAAACTGGGATTCGGACTATTGATGCCAGTTTTCCTGTAGCAAAAGGACAGCGCCAATTGATTATCGGCGATCAAATGACAGGGAAAACGACTATTCTTACCGATACGATTTTGAATCAAAAGGGAAAAAACGTGATCTGTATATATTGCGCGGTGGGGTTGGGGCGCGCAGCCCTAGTCAAAGTGTTGCGTCTTTTACGCGAAAAGGGTGCTATGGAATATACCACCGTCTTTGCTGGGATTGCAGGCGCGCCGCTCGGAGAACAGTATCTCGCGCCTTTCTCTGCCTGCGCACTTGCGGAGTATTTTGCGTCCAAGGGGAAAGATGTGTTTATTGGATTTGATGATTTGGGTAAACATGCCTGGGTTTATCGTCAATTATCTTTGCTGTTGCAGCGCTCCCCAGGCCGTGAAGCTTATCCGGGAGATATTTTTTATCTGCACTCGCAGCTTCTCGAGCGCGCAGGAAAGTTTGCCCAGGATTTGGGAGGAGGAACGATTACGTTTTTTCCGGTTGTTGCGACCATTCAGGGTGATATTACCGGGTATATTCAGACAAATTTAATTTCGATTACAGACGGTCAGCTTTATCTCAGTACTCCGCTTTTTCAGAAAGGGTTTCGTCCCGCCATTGATTTTGGACTTTCCGTATCGCGTATCGGTAATCGCGCGCAATGCGATGCCTTGAAAGAGGTTAGTGGAAAATTGCGTCTTGAATATTTGCAATATCAGGAGTTGCAGCGCATGACGACGATGAAGTCGGATCTTTCCGAATCTGCTGAGGCGCGTTTGCGCCGCGGTGAAATGATCTCACAGCTTTTTGTGCAGCCGAATAGCACGCCTTCATCTCTGGTTGAGCAAATTTTAATTTTGTATACGATTCGTGAAAAAATTCTCGAAGCTTATCCCGCGGAGTGGGCGCGATTTAAAAAAGAGATGTATCCGTGGATGAAAACCAGGCACCCTGATATTGTTGAAGAAATTCAAACCGGAAAAAAAATGAGCACCTCATTAAAGGAGCGCATGACGGCTGCAATTAAGCAATTTCTGACGCAGGGTGCGGGCGTATGATTCCGTTAATTAAACTCAAAAAAGACGTTGAGTTTAATAGTGAGCTTCGTTTTGTTATGGACGCGCTTAAGGGAATTGCAATGAACCGTTATTTGGCGTTGCAAAAACAGCTTACAATTTTTGATCGATTTCCGGAGTTGGCGGGTGAATTATTATCTGGTATTTCAGTGGATAGAATTAATCATCCGTTTGTGCGTTCCGATGTAAAGAGAGCCGCGGTTCTCATGGTCACGACAGATAGTGGATTTGTGGGAAATATCAATAGTCAGGTGATCAGCGCGGGGTTGGCGGCCGGGGGACCGGATGCAATTTTAGCCGTGATTGGTGAGCGCGGTGCTTCAGCATTGAGCGATGCAAAGAAGCAATTTAAAAAGTTTCCCGGAATTCAAGACAAAGAGAGAGCTCAGTTGGCAGCACAGACGCGGGAGTATATGTCTCAATTAATTTTGGACGGGCAGGCCGGAAGTTTTCTTGTGGTTTATCCCAAGCCTGTTTCTATGGCTGTTCAAAAAGCAACCGTTGAAACAATGCTACCGTGCAAAGAGTGGTTATCGGGGCAGGTTAATTCTACGGCACCGGCGGAGGAAATTATTTGGGAGTCTGAGCCGCGCGATGTGCTTTCCTATGTTGCGACCTTTTGGGTTGAACATCGTCTTGATGAGATTTTTTCGATGAGCCGTGTTGCAGAGCTGGGCTCTCGCGTAATGAATTTGGAAGGCAGTTTTCAGGAAGTGGTGCGTCAGGGAAAAAAACTCAAGCTCGTGTATCATCGCGCGCGTCACGAAGTCATTGACCGCAGTATGCGTGAGGTTTTCGCCTCACAATTATTGTTTGCGCGACTTGAAGATGATCAGAGTCATGAGACTAATGAGGAGAATCAATGACAGATCAATCTGTAAATAATGACGGGTGGATTGTCGGAGTTGAAGGGCCTGTTGTCGAAGTTAAGTTCCGATCTCACGAAGCGCTTCCCGGGATTTATGAAGTTCTTGAAACCACAACAAAAGATGGAAGCAGGCTAGTACTTGAGGTTGCTGAACACAAAAAGGGACATATAGTTCGTTGCGTGGCTATGGCCACGACTCTCAATCTTCAAAGAGGATTTCCTGTCAAGCGCGTAGGTTTATCGATAGAGGTTCCGACAGGAGACGAATGTTTTGGGCGCATTATGAATGTCTTGGGAGCGCCCATTGATCGCCAGGGCCCGATTGTCTGCAAAGACAGCCGCCCTATTCGTAATCGCGCTTCTACAAAAAAGATTGATAAAAAGGAAGTTGAGACTGAGCGGGTAGAAATTCTTGAAACGGGAATTAAAATTATTGATTTGCTCTTCCCCATGGTTAAGGGAAGTAAAACCGGGGTATTGGGTGGTGCCGGTCTTGGGAAAAGTGTTTTAATTCTAGAGTTGATTCAGCACGTTGCGGATCGTCATCATGGTGCCTTTGTTTTTACCGGAGTGGGAGAGCGTTTGCGTGAAGGAAACGAGCTGTATCACGAAATGAAGGATCATAATTTGTTATCCAAGGGGATGTTGGTGTACGGACAAATGAATGAACCACCCGGAGCACGTTTTTGCGCGGCTTCGACAGGTGTGACGCTTGCCGAATATATACAAAAACAAAACAAAGATGTTTTGTTTTTCGTCGATAACATTTTTCGTCTTGTTCAGGCGGGCGCTGAAATTTCAACTTTGCTTGGGCGCGTACCATCCGAAACAGGTTATCAGCCGACTTTAGCTTCAGAGGTTGCTGAATTTCATGAGCGTATCCGTGCCGTTGAAGGCGGCGGATCAGTGACTGCGATCGAAGCCGTGTATGTTCCGGCTGACGATTTGACCGATTTGGCGGTTGTGACCATTTTTACTTATTTGGATTCGATTATGGTGCTTTCGCGTGAGCGCGTGCAGTTGGGGCTTTATCCCTGCATTGATCCGCTATTGTCTTCCTCCGGCAACCTGGCTCCGGAAGTTGTTGGAGAGGCTCATTATAAAATCGCGATGAATGTTCTTAAAACTCTGAGCCGTTACGAAGAGTTACGTCGTATTGTTTCCGTTGTGGGTGTGGACGAACTTTCTAAAGCGGATCGAATTTTGTTTGAACGCGCGCGGAAAATTCAAAATTTTCTGACACAGCCTTTCGTCGTTGCGGAAGTTTTTTCAGGTATTAAGGGCGAATATGTGACTGTTCAGCAAACTTTGGATGGTTGTGAGCGTATTTTGGCCGGACGTTTTGACAAAGAACCCGAAGAGAAATTTTATATGATCGGAGCCTTGCCGTGAGTCAAAAGGGAATGAAGCTCGGTGAAATTCTTGTTATGGATGGCTTGCTTTCAAATGATCAGTTAAACCTTGCGCTTGAAATTCAAAAAAAGACCGGTGAATTTTTCGGGAATATTCTAACAAAAAAAAACTGGGTTACCGAGAGTCAACTTTTACGGGCACTGGGAAAGCAATTCGACATTCCTTACGCGTCGCTTGATTTTGATGAAATCGATTGGACGGCTCCCGCGCATTATGTTTCCAGTTTGATGGGAGAGCATTGCTTTCCTTTTAGGGAAGATAAAGGTTCTGTCGGCGTGGCGATTTCGAATCCGCTCGATGTTTGGACAATCAGTTTGATTGAATCGCATGCAAAAGGCCGTCAGGTTCGTTT
>CAZSVD010000043.1:0-5523 GCA_964610145.1 uncultured bacterium
AAAATCTTTCAAGCCCTTCGGAATAATCCACCATGGTTGGATTCTTAACCGTCATTTCAATTCCGAGTCGACGACAGAGCGCGTCAAAAAAAAGTTCTTCAGAGTGATAAACAGGGTTAAGAATAATATGAAAAAGAAATCCCGTTCTTTCGCGCAGCATATGAATCAATTTGCGGCCCAAAGTGGTTTTTCCTGTTCCGATATTTCCGAGCAAAACACTAAGCCCGCGCTTTAAACGCAGCTCAATCAAAAGATTAGCAAGCGCCGCGCGGTGATGATTGGATCGATAAAAAAAAGCGGGGTCAGGGCTCGTTGAAAACGGCTCTCTTTCTAATTTGAGTACGTGATAATAACTCATCGCTTCCTATGTCGATTATCGGTAATTTTTTTATCGGAAAAATTACCGCGGTTTTGCACAAAGATACAAAATTTCCGTTAACCTTTTATCGACACTTACTTAGAAATTCCTTAGACTAAATCTGAAGACTTTTGAAGGGCCGAAATATTCCCTTTTACCCCTGGAAATGGCAATATTCGACTGAATTCCAATTTTGCCCATGAAACTCAGCCTCAAAGGCCTCTTTCAGAGACTGCCCGTGCGCAATTCTGCCCACGAAAAGCTGAAAAGCGCGCCCCTTACTCAATTTCAGAAGATAACCAACCACAAGGCGGGACTCCAGATAAGAACGACTCACATCCTCAAGATTGCCCGGCTGCGAAAACTTTCGGTCAAGCCACTTAAGCGGAATCCATCCCGAACCTTCACGAAGTTCACTTTCTAATCTTTTTTCATCAGAGGTCATGATCCGCTCCGGCTCACGCGACTGCGCGTATCCCTCTTGAATCCAAATCGGAAGGTCATTGCCAAATGCATGCTGCAAAAAGGCATGCGCTAATTCATGACTCAGAATAATATATTCAAATTTCCCGCCAACTTCCTTTGCGGCGATTCGGATGCGCCCATCATAGAGTCCCAAAGTTTCATCATGTTGCCCGGTCAATCTATCAAAGGTGTTTTTTTGATAAATAATCAAAGTGAGCTGGCTTGGGCTGACATTCAGCTCCTCAGAGAACTTGCGAAACTCCCCTTCAAGGTAAGCGCCCAAACGCTCGGCTTCTTTCCGCGAATATCCGGACGGAAAACGAATATCAAAATGTTCGGACGGAATAGACGAATACCCCTCTTCAAGATGTCGGTCTAGCTCAGCCTTTGAAATACGCGCGGTAATTTGCTTTTGAATCTCGGACGGAGCCAACGGAAAAGCTTTGTTCCAACAATCCAAGGCATAACGAAAATCACTTTGCTGCAAATAAGCAATATCCCCTAAAAAAAACCAAGCAGGCCCATTTTGCGGAGCCAGACTCACAGCTTCTTTTAAATTTAAAACCGCCTGGTCCGTTTGTTTTTTCTGAAGAAGTTTTTTGGCTTGGTCAGTCAACGCCTGAGATAAACTTTGTTTGACCCGCGCCGACTGAGGATTGTTTTGGAGAGCAACTCGCAGCTTATCGATATTCGATTCCGCTACCACCTGCTCGGCTGCGGCCAGGTTCGGAAAAATAAAGAGAGCGCTAATCGCCAATATCAGCGCTTGCCTAACAAAAAGACTATAAAGACGAAAAAGTCGGTAATTCACTATAAAATTATAGCTTATTACCGACTTAATTTAAAACTTGAGCGTATTAAGAAGCCCGAACGAACTGGCTATCCCAATATAAATCAGTTGATCTTAACGGTGTGAGCGGCAAAAAAGGCTTACCTGCATCGCTGGGCGCATCAGCCCAAAGGGTCGGCTCATCCGTTGTTTTTTCGCTCTGTCCGTGTTCACGCTGAAAAATCCAAGCCTGAATCAATTTTTCAACATTTTTGTAACTTCTCACTTAATCCTCCCGGAAACAATGTTTCCAGATTAGGTAATGCAGTTACCATGCCAACTAGACTCAGGTTGGCAAGCCTAGTGAAATAAGATGGGCTAGAGGAATCAAAAGCGTCCTAAATAAAAACCCCCGCGAGTTTCCCCGCGGGGGCTTAAGTTCACAAAGCGTACCCTTACAGACTAGCCGATTGCGGCTCGATCTGTTTCACCCGTACGAATGCGCAAACATTGGGACAGCTCAAGAACGAAGATCTTTCCGTCTCCGATATTGCCTGTGCGCCCTGCTTTCGCAATCGCATCCACCGCGGGTTTGACGAACTCGTCATTCACCGCGATTTCGAGTTTTACTTTTTTAAGCAAAGCACCGGCTTCTTTATGTCCACGATAAACTTCCGCGATACCCTTCTGGCGTCCGCGTCCGAGTACGTTTGACACAGTGACCAAGTGCACTTGCTTCTCTTCCAGAAGTTCAAGAACTTCGTTCAGTCGGTCAGGTTGAATAATCGCAACAATGTATTTCATGACTGCATCCTCTCGGTTAATCTAAAAGCGTATAAGCAGATTCACGATGCTCAGTCACATCCAATCCGATACTTTCATTCTGCTCGGCAACTCGCAATCCCATGATCAATTTAACAACCATGAGGATCACAAAAGTAACAACCGCTGAATAAACGATCGTCACAAGAACAGCCTTAAGCTGAATCAAAAAGAGACCGGGATTTCCGAGCAAGACGCCATCCGCTCCCGCTGAGTTGACTGCTTTGGTAGCAAAAATACCTGTGGCTAAAGCACCCCAGATACCGCCCACACCATGCACACCGAATGCATCGAGCGTATCATCGTAACCCAGTTTCGGCTTGATCACCGCTACAAAGAAATAGCAGATGACGGAAACGCCGATACCAATCCAAATCGCACCGCATGAATCAACAAATCCGCAAGCCGGAGTAATAGCGACTAAACCCGCAACAGCCCCGGTGATGGTACCAAGCATAGTTGGTTTCCCACTGATAATCCATTCGATGATGGCCCAAGTAATACCGGCAACGCCTGCCGCAATCTGCGTTGTGACAAATGCGTTGGTTGCGAGAGATCCGGCGCCCAAAGCACTGCCCGCGTTAAATCCGAACCAGCCGAACCACAAAAGGCCCGCGCCAAGAACAGCAAAAGGCAAACTATGCGGCGGAGACATTGTATTAGGATAACCCTTACGCTTTCCAAGTACAAGCGCGCAAACCAAAGCGGCAATACCCGCATTGATATGAACGACGGTACCACCGGCAAAATCAAGCGCTCCGCTTACGCGAAGAAATCCGCCGATCGCCCATACCCAGTGACAAACCGGATTGTATACAAGTGTCGCCCACAAAACAGAAAAGACGCAGAACGATGCAAATTTCATGCGTTCAGCGAAAGCACCGATAATAAGACCCGGCGTAATAATGGCAAACATCATCTGAAACGCCATAAACAATTGGTGCGGAACTGTGGCGGAATAATCAGGATTTGGATCCAGACTCACATGCTTAAGAAAAGCCCAATCAAGTGATCCGATCAAACCACCCTTATCGGGTCCAAAAGAAAGACTATACCCGAACAGCACCCACTGCAATGTCACGAGCCCCATTAAAAAGAAACATTGCATCAGCACGGATAAATAGTTTTTCTTGCGAACCAATCCGCCGTAGAAAAATGCCAACCCCGGCGTCATCAAAAGTACTAACGCCGTCGAAACCAGCACCCACGCCGTGTCGCCTGTATCAATTTTAGGAACTACCGCTTGCGCGCTAGCCGCAGATACAAAGCCAAACAGCATAAGAGCTGAAAGCATGAACTTCTTTAAATACCGATTCATACATCCCCTCATAAGTTAGAACCATTTTCATTTGATTGTGATCAATCTGAAAACAGTATCGTGAAACTGATAAACACTTGCCCTACAATCAACAATGTTCATGCCAATATTTAACCTTTTTACAACCCCTTTAAAATCAATGTGTTACAAAAATGAAGATTTCCGAAGTTAATAAAATATACATTTTTGTTACGTGATTTACATTAATGCAATAAAACTAACGCGACTCAATTAGACATCAAAAAGAAAACTTGGTGTAAGGACTGAATTTTCTATAATACCTCACCATGGAAAACGAACCTATTCAACTTCTGCAATTCTTCATCTGCGAGGGCTTTGAATTTGATGCCGATGACGGCTACAAAGCAGAGCGGATTCGCAGCAATCTCTACGTTCCTTCTTTCCCCGCCAACCTAGATCAGCTCTACGTTGTTACGTGCTGGAAAAAAGACCAAATGTTTCACAAAGAAGTTTTAGAATATGAATTAGATGACGGGACTCTGATCAAAACACCCCACATGGATATCGAGCCGGTAACTAATCATGTTCTTTTTCGCTGGCATAAACATCGCTTTCCATCAGACCTGCAAGTTAAAAAAGACTCTCTACTTCACATACGCGTAGTTCTGGACTGGGAAAAAAAGTGGGAAACTTATTTGATGGTAGAAAAACGCGGCTAGATTTATCTTAGAAATAAATTTTCAAGTTGAGCATCGGCTCAGACATGGAAATAAAAAAAGCAGGGTTTTAAACCCTGCTTTTTTTATTGGAGGAAAAATTAATTAAAAATCAACGAATCTGGCGATGCTGGAACTTCCCTTTCACATTCGCTTCAAAATAACGGCCATGTGAAGAGGCCTGCAAAAACTCTTCAAAAATAGTATGAGGAACTTCTTGATAACGGTAAACCGGTCCGTCAATAAACTCAACCTGCAACATGCGGTCTTTATGTTCGTAGCCGATCCATTCTATCTCGCTTGAAATAACCATGTGATTAACCATTTTTTTCTCCTCCAGCGGGTTGATCACCGCCATAAGAGAATAACGGAAACAATTTCGAAAACTTGAGCTCTTTCGCTCCGCAACGGAACAGAGAAACCCAGAGTAGCTTTTCAACACACTTCTCCCCTTGTTTTGAATGAATCGATTTTGATATCACTCAAGTTATGCGGCTTTTTTCGCATAAGCGACAACCGGATTTCTCCGGATATCTTCAAGCAAAGAAAAGACATGTGCCTGCGTCGCTCCGAACTCAAGCGCAACGTCAATCACTTGCTGGCAGATTTCATAATCCTCTCGAACCAACGCTTCCTTCAATGTTAAAAGCGCGGTCAAGGCGACCGGATTGAGCCTGTTTTGCCGGGTATTCCGACTCGGCGGCGGTTGAACTGTATTCATACATTGTCTCCTTTTTATGCTCTCTTGGATTAAATGCCGTAAGAGCGGTTGAGCATGGTCATACGACCATAGGTCCGGAACAAGTTCCGGCTTAAAGCTCGGAGCCAAATGACTCCGAAGCTTACTTTTTTCATTTTCACAGCTGTGAAAATGAAAAAAGCCCGTGATGGTTTTCCCATCACGGGCTTTAGTGTTTTCGGATTTTACTTTAAGTTAAACCTTAAACAACACCTCCGCCCATAACGGGATAACCCGCCACTGCCCACATGCGATGCATGGATGGACAAATAGCGACAACCGCGCTGCGTTTCCCTGTTTGCAAAGCAAACAAGCGCTGCACGGCGTACGTCATAAGCTGAATGTGTTTAAGAATCTGACTCATCGTAATTTCCT
>CAZSVD010000044.1:0-4162 GCA_964610145.1 uncultured bacterium
GGAATCGGCCAAAGTCAGCTGGAAAGCTCTGGGACGCGAAACAGATCTTTTTGTCGCGGTGGATCACGCCGGCGGTAAGAAGTGCGTGCGCTGCTGGACTTATCACGAAGAATTAGGAAAGAATGAAGAGCATCCTGAAATTTGTGGGCGGTGTACGGCCGCTTTAGCAGGACTGGATCATCAAATGAGTGCCGATGAATCGCGTTGATGCTTTCTAGGCGGTAAAAACCTTGATGAGAAATCAGTCGTCGTGCAGAGAAACCTAAAATGATAAAATTAAAGCACTGATGTCATTTCATCTTAAAACGACCAAAGCCGTTGTGATTCGAAAAATCATGGTTGGGGTGGTTTTTTTTCTTCTGAGCATTTTAACGCTGCACACCTTTGCCGATTTAAAATGGTTTGTTTTTCCCGCCGAAGTTCGTTTTTCGCTTTATGCCATTGCCGCTTTCTTTTCCGTTGCGGCCGCGATTTTATTGGGTTCCGCGGATCGCGCCGCGAAACGTGTTTTGCAGGATTATGTTTTGCGCCGTGAATGTTATGCGCATATGACACTTTCCGATTTAACGGAAGAACTTCAGTCGATTCTCAATCTGCGTGAGTTGTCGAATCTCGTGGTGAATTCTTTTGCTGAGGCGTTGCATCTTAAGACAACAGCCTTGTTTGTTTTGCGGCCCGAGCAGGATTCTTTTGAAGCGATTTCGGCGTATGGATGGCCGGCCTCGGAGCTGCGCCGTACGCGGCTTCCGGGGCAGGGATTGTTTGCCGAGATTATACGTAAAAGCGGTGAGCATACGCTCACGCGCAATGTGTTGATAAAATCGGTTGGCTGGGAAGATGCCAACTATTTGGAGCATGATTTCAATTCCATTCGCGCGGGTTGGGTTTTGCCGCTTTTCTTTAAAACAGAGCTTGTTGGATTTCTGGCGTTTGGTTCGGAATCACCGGACCGGGTTTTTGAAAAGGCAGATTTTGAATTTTTTCTGCGTTTCGCGCGCAAGGTTGCCGTATGCGTTAAAAATGCGATCGAAGTTGAAACTCTTACCAAACGTAATGATGAGCTTCAGGGCGAACAATCCCAGCGGTTTCAAATGTCGAAAATCAGAGCTATTTCGCAGCTTGCCGAGGGCCTCGGTCATGAAATTCACAATCCCTTGGCGATTATTTCAGGAAAGGCACAGGTATTGCTGTTCAAAAAGGGTGAGTTGGACTGGGATAAGCGGGTTGAAGAAGCCTTAACAGTGATGATTCAGCAATCGAAAAGGGCTGCCGATATTATAAGGAAGGTACTGACCTCGGTTCGTGAGTCGCAGGCCCCGCCGCGTGAGATTGATTTAAAGAAAATGGCGTTTGAAACCGCGGAATTATTGCGCTATCAGGCTTCCCTGAAGCAAATTGAAATTAAAATTGATGCGGAAGAAAATTTAATGTTTTTCGCGAATCCGGGCGATATTCATGAAATATTCTCGGGATTTATTCTTAACGGAATGGAAATGCTTGGTTCGCATGGCTGGATCCGTATGGATCTTCACCGGATGCGCAATGAAGATGCGATTGAAATGCTGGTGACCGACAGCGGGCGCGGATTGCATCCCGAAATGCTGGATCAAGTTTTTGATCCTTTTTTTAAGATACGGCATGAAGCTTTAGGTTTGGGTTTGTTCGCTACGAAACAAATTGTGCATCGTTACGGCGGAAGTATTCGCGCTGAAAGCCGCGAAGGCGAAGGGGTTGTGTTTCAAATTCAATTGCCGCTGTACCGGGCGGTTGAACGGGTTGCGACTTTTGATCAAGATCGAATGACTAGCGTCGAAATGGCGCCTGAAAGGAAATAAATTATGAATAAAAGACTTTTGGTGGTGGATGACGAAGAAGAAATTTGTGATTTTTTGAAATCATTTTTTGAAGACCGGGAATATACGGTTGAAACCGCGCACTCGGGCATTCAGGCTTTGGAGAAAGTACGTAAGTTTAATCCGCATATCGTTCTTTTGGATATTCAAATGCCGGAAATGGACGGAATGAAGGCGCTTAAAGTTATTAAGCAGGAAAATCCCGCCATCAAGGTGATTATGGTGACTGCGGTTGAAACCCAGGAAAAAATTGAAGAGTCGATGCGTTTGGGTGCTGATAATTATATTACCAAGCCCCTTAGCCTTGAGTATCTTGAAAAAGATGTTCAGGAGAAATTAACAGGGTTACTTTCGTAAATTTTGAGGTTGTCCGTATTCGACGCCTCTGACCTTAAGCTGTAGGCCTGAATGAATTACGAACAAGTTTTGCGTGATGTCGCCAAAATGATGGTGCGGCTTAAAAAGCCGGCGCGGTTGCTGAAGATGATTACGCGCTTCATCGATAAAAACTTCCAGCTTGAGCACACTTCAATTATTGTTTGGGAAAATTCGCGCTCTCGCTACACCTTCGTCGATTCCAAGGGGACAAGCCGCATTCCCGCGGGTTTTTTGCGCTTTGACCGCGAGCACCCGCTGATTTCCTGGTTTTCTCAAACCACGCGTCCCGGAAAAATGTCGCGCGATTATCTTCTGCGTTCGGATCTTGAACAGCAAATAGAAAAAAATAAAAAATCCAATCCTGATTCAGTGCGTGCTTTACAAATTGTTTTGAAGTCGATGCAATTGATGAAAGCCGAAGCCGCGATCCCGGGCTATTTTAAGAAAGATCTTTTGGGATTGTTATTGCTTGGTGCGAAGAAAACAAAACATGCTTTTGACGCGCGGGAAGTCAGCTTTTTTCAAACTTTGGTGCAGGATTGTTCCATGGTAGTTAAAACCACCGAATATCATCAGAGTTTGCTTGAGCGCAATCAAAAGTTGGAAGCGCATTTACGCGAGATTGAAAGTTTAAGAGCCCGTGAACAAAAACGGTATTATGAAATTATTCGTTCTCTTGCGCAGCAAGTGAATGCGAAAGATCCTTATACTTTTGGTCATATCGGACAGGTGGAACGTTTAGGGGTCATTACCGGGCGTGAGTTGGGGCTCGATATGAACGGCCGCGATAAGGATATTTTATCGGCGGGACTTTTATTGCATGATGTCGGTAAAATCGGTATTCCGGATCATATTTTAAATAAACCCGCGCGACTGGATCCCGATGAGTGGGAGATTATGAAAACCCATGTTGAAAAGGGCGCGCAGATTTTGGAGCCTCTTACCGACTTTAAAGAGGTTCGTGACATTGTTTATTCGCACCATGAGCGCTGGGATGGCACGGGCTATCCGCGCGGCTTAAAAGGTGAGGCTATCCCGCTGGGAGCTAGGGTGGTGTGTGTTGTGGATGCATTCCATGCCATTGTTTCGACTCGTTGTTATTCGAAGGGAAGGCCGATTGAAACGGCCTTTGAAGAGTTGCGTAACTGCGCCGGAACTCAGTTTGACCCTCGCGTGGTTGAGGCCTTTATCAGTGCCTTAACCAAGGAGATGAAACGTCGCGGTACGGGCTTTTTTCATGATGGCGAAATTCGCCATTCCGCCTGATTTTAAGGCTTTTTTTACCCTTCAAAATTCCTTGCTTGCCCCAAGTCCTCTCTGTATAATCCGTCCGCCTTATAACCTTTGTTTTGGGAGGAGTATTTATGCCAATTAAGAAAAAAGCCAAGAAGCCAGCAAAAGCGGTTAAAAAGACGGTTTCAAAAGCAGCTGCGCCTGTTCGTAAAAAGACAGCCTCTGCCGCATCGGCCTCATCTTCTCCTTTAAAGGTGAAAACAGATCTCAATAAAAAAGAACTCGATTTCTACCGCGATCTTCTTCTCAGCATGAGATCCAAAATTGTCGGTGATTTGCAGCACCTTGAGTCCGATTCTCTGAAAAAGAGCACCGAAGAAATGACCGGCGATCACGCGGATGTGATTGATACCGCACAGGACGAATTTGAACGCGAGTTTGTTTTGAACCTGGCGGCCAACGAACAGCAAATTTTGAATAAAATCGACGTGGCACTTCGTAAGATTACCGACGGAACTTACGGCATTTGTGAAAAGTACGGCACACCGATTCCTAAAAAACGTCTTATGGCAATGCCTTACGCGGTATTGTCGTTGAAAGCCCAAGAAGAGCAGGAGAAGGGGCTATAATCCTTTTTTATCTTGTGGCGGCGGGGAGTTTTGTCCTCGACCGTGTGACGAAGCTTCTGGTTCTTCATT
>CAZSVD010000045.1:0-1876 GCA_964610145.1 uncultured bacterium
TATTCAGCGTATCGAAGAGCTGATCGAAGTTCCCATCAGTATTGTTTCAGTCGGCAGTAAGCGCGATCAAACCATTATTTTGTAATCCCGCATGACCAGTCTCGAGCCCCGCGTTCCGAGCCCCGAGTCAAAAGTTCCCAAACATGTCGCGATTATTATGGACGGCAACGGCCGCTGGGCGAAGCGTCAGGGGTTGCCCCGTATCAAAGGTCACGAAGAAGGCGTTAATCGTGTTGAAGAAATTACCCGTGCCGCGGATAAACTGGGTGTCCGGTATTTGACTCTTTACGCATTTTCAAAAGAGAACTGGAAACGTCCCGCGGATGAAGTCGGTTTTTTGATGGGGCTTTTGGCGCAGTTTCTTGATACCAAGTTAAAAATCATGCTCGAAAATAATGTTATTTTTAAAGTGATCGGTGAGTCTTCCGATCTTCCGAGCGTGATTCAAAAAAAATTGGACGGTTGGATTGCCAAAACAAAATCCAATACAGGGCTGACTTTGACGATCGCGTTCAGTTATTCTTCGCGTTTTGAAATCACGCGCGCGGCCCGGCTGCTTGCGCAAAAGGCGGTTGAAGGAAAATTAAAACCTTCGGCGATTACGGAAGACTTTTTTGCCGGAGAACTTTATACTTCGGATTTACCCGATCCGGATCTTTTGATCCGCACGAGCGGAGAAATGCGGATCAGTAATTTTTTGCTTTGGCAGCTTTCTTATGCCGAACTTTATGTTACGGAAACCTTTTGGCCTGATTTTCGGGAGCAGCAATTTCGCGAAGCCCTTGCGGCTTACGCGAAAAGAGACCGCCGTTTCGGTTTGACGGAATCACAGACGGGAGTTGAAGCATGAGTTTCATGAGTAATTTAACGACGCGCCTGCCTTTCGCGGCTTTTTTTATCAGTCTCGCCGTTTATGCGATTTTTTTCGCGCCCGAATGGGTTTTCTTTTCTATCGCGGTGATACTTGTTTCACTGGCGCTTTATGAATACAGCCGCATGGCCGAAGCAAAAGGGTATTGGATGCATCCCGCGCTTTTGATTTCCATGGGGGTGTTGGTTGTCTTTTCGGTTTACGCTTCATTTAGCTTGGAAGTGATTTTGCTCGGATTGATTGCTTTTTTTGTTTTGTTTTTTACGCGCAAATCTGTGGATCAAGGATTGGCCTGCGCGGCGCTTTTTGTTTTTGGACTTATTTATATTGCCTGGTTTTTTGCGCAAGTTTTGCAAATTCACCGTTTGCCCGAAGGAAAGTGGTGGGTTTTTTTTACGATTTTAATTGTGAAGGGCGGAGATGCCGGCGCTTATTTTGTGGGCAAAGGCATGGGGAAAATCAAGCTGTTGGAGCATGTTAGTCCTAAGAAATCAATCGAAGGTGCGTGGGGACAAATGGGAACTTCGATGGTGCTCGCGGGGCTTTCATATTTCTATCTTCCCAAAGTTGGACTGCATCATATTCTTATTTTAGGATTTTTCATCGGGGTTTTGGCACAGCTTTCTGATCTTGCGGAAAGTTTAATTAAACGCGATGCCGGTGTGAAAGATTCGGGACAAATTCCCGGGCTTGGCGGAATTTTAGATGTTCTCGACAGTTTGCTTTTTACGATTCCTTTTGTTTATTTTTATTTGACCCGTCTCGTCCTGCATTAATATGAAAACGCTTTCCATTCTTGGGTCAACGGGTTCTGTGGGCGTCAATACGCTCAAAATTGTCCGTTTGTATCCTAAGCTTTTCCGGGTTGAGGCCCTTGCCGCGCGCGCGAATATTAGGTTGCTTGAGGAACAAGCACGCGAATTCCGTCCGAAGATGGTGGCTGTTTATCAGCCGGATCAGGCGTTTCTTCTTGAAAAAAAATTAAAGCCGCTTGGAATACGCGTG
>CAZSVD010000046.1:0-7807 GCA_964610145.1 uncultured bacterium
TGCGCATTCAGCATGCAAGCCGGCTGATAGGCGCAAGTCGGGTCTTCCGCCAAATAGTCGCCCGTCAGCGCGTAGGCTCTTGCGCGCGAGCCGCCGCAAGTTTCACGATATTCACAAAGACCGCACCGACCTTTTAAAAGCGATTCATTTCGAAGTTCGCGAAACACCGGATGATTGCGGTAAATTTCACCGATCGGTGTTTGAAGAATATTTCCGGTCGCGATCGGGAGAAAACCGCTGGGATAAACATCGCCGCGATAAGAAACAAACGCAAATCCTTTCCCTGAATTCACACGACCGGCTTGTTGTCGCACATTTTTTTTGCCATGCGCGCTCGATCCTAAAAGTGCCACTTTTCGAGCTTCTTGTTTTTCTTCTTGCTCAAGAAAATATCTGCGGTAATGCGGCGCTTCGGTAACTTTGATGATAAAAGGCACACGCTTCCCAAATGCATAAATCTTTTCAAATGCCGCGTCAAAAAGTTCCGGGGTCATCACTTCCACATCTTTTCCGCGGCCCATCGGCACTAAGAAGAAAACCTCCCAAAACACAATATCCAAACCTTCCATCAGCCGCATCAACGGTTCCAAGCGATCCTGATTATGGACATTCACCAGCGAATTAATCTGAACCCCCAACCCTGCTTCCCGCGCAAGCCGAACCGCTTCCAGCGTCCGGTTAAAAACTCCGGGCGTGCGGCGGAATTGATCATGAATAGACGGATCGGCATCATCCAAACTAAACGCTAACTGATCCAGACCGGCCGCTTTAAACTCTTTAAAAACTTCGGGCGTCAATGCCGGCGTCACCGCGGGAATCGCCGCCGCGCGCAGCCGTAAACGCTTGGCTTCGCGAACAAGCTCAAAAATATCGGGTCGTTTTAGCGCGTCGCCGCCGCTGAAAACGACCAACGGCGCTCCGGCCTCCTGAATTTGGCGCAACAGCATTTTGCCTTGTTCCGTTGTCAATTCATCGGGCGCGGGCAATGGCTGAGCACAAGCGCGGCAATGCACGCAGGCCAGGTCACAAGCGCGCGTGGTTTCCCAAATCACTAAAAAAGGCTTTTGATTGAAATCAAATTGATCGTGAATGGGCATAATTTGAATCCTTCTTGTAATGCTAGGCAGAGCAATCCTTTTCTAATGAGCTCAAAAAAGTCTCCGCTGCTTTTTGCGCTCCCGCGACACATCCCGACAAACCTCCCGACTGATAAGATTGTCCCGCAAAATAGATTCCGTTTTGATTTTTCAAAAGCGTTTCGGTTTTTTGCTTCCAGGCGGAATAATTCATGTCATAGCTGGGCAATATCTCTTCGTAGCGAATACCTTCCGACCATACCGGATTTGATTTGATTCCGCTCACTGCGCAAAAATCATGCAGAATGCGTTTTACAACTTCTTCGTTTGAAAGCGCTGCGAAAGATTTTGACTTGAGCGAAGAACCGAAAATACGGACCAAAACTTTATCTTGCGGCGCTCGCCCTTTAAATTTAAAGCCGGAAAACGTGGCTCCCTGCATTTCATTTGCCGCATCCATTCCGCTGATAATCCCGCTTCCGCGCAAATCTTTCGGCCAATCATTCCGGTGAAAAATCGCATTGACTAAAAAAACAGACCGAATCGGCTGCAGTTTAAGACATTCCGCCAACTCTGGAAAATCTTCTTCAATCAGCCGGCCGGCCAGCTTGGCAGCTACACATAAAAAAACAGTATCCGCTTCCAATTTTTTCCCGTCGGCACAAAAAACTTTCCAACCTTCGTTGTTTTTTCTCAGACTCACAACATGAACACCGGTTTGCCAATCAACGCCCGCTGTTTCAACCAGTTTTTCAACCAGCATGGAAAGACCTTTCCTGAAGCTACGAAAGCCCACGGAGACAATCGCCGCGGAATTTCTTTTTGCCGCCCAAAACGCCTTTGTCAAGCTTCCGTGTTTTGCTTCAAGCGAAGACCAATGCGGGAAGGAGGCTTGTAAACCGACCTGACGGAGGTCCAGTCCGAAGATACTTCCCAAAAACGGCTGCGCTAATCGAGCTAAAGCCTCACTCCCAAACCTGCGCTCGATAAATCCGCCCAAACTTTCCGGCAAATCCCCTCGGCAGCGCGGCACCAATCCTTCACAAGCCATGCGTAATTTGCCCTTCAAACTAAGACAAGGCAACCGCAGCAAAGTGGATAACTTCATGGAAGTCATTCCGCAAAAATCATCCGGCAAACGACAAAGCTTGTTTTTCTCGCGCAAAAAAAGACCATGGCTTTCGGGCTGAACTGAAATCAA
The DNA here is from genome assembly GCA_964610145.1 of uncultured bacterium. Taxonomy (GTDB): domain Bacteria; phylum Omnitrophota; class Omnitrophia; order Omnitrophales; family Aquincolibacteriaceae; genus Multiplicimicrobium. The sequence continues at coordinate 2,278 of CAZSVD010000046.1, forward strand.
CTCCGATTCCAAACCCAATTCGCGGCACAAATCAAGCATGGCGGGTCTTTCCGTTGCAAACGCATCGGGCCCTCGTTCCACCAAGCAGCCTTCATGAAAATGAGTTTGAATCATACCGCCCAAGTGCGGCGAAGCTTCCATCCCCAAGACGTGGATATCCAGCCCGCGGCGCTGACTTTCTTTTTTTAAAAAATAGGCCGCTGCAAGGCCTGAAATCCCTCCGCCAATCACAACGGCTTGCTTAGCCATGATGCCGCTTCCTTTTCTCTGCCATCTTCAAAACTTGATTTCCAAAGTTTCTTGGCCCGCATTTGAGCAACAACTTGCTCAACTAGTTTTTCAGCCAGCGCTTGATCAAAATCTTCATGTTCACGCCGGACAACGCCCTGATCCTGTAAATTCAAAGTCATATCCGCTTCTAAGTTCCGCTGCCGCAAACAAGCTGAAGCGCAACTGAGCTTGCAGCCCTCAATGACGATTTTTTTGCGAAGCCTGGCTTTATTGACAAGCGCGGGAACATCTCCGCCAACACCCGTCATGCACGACATTTCAGCACCGCCCAAGCGGTCAATGCGTACTGCAATCCAATTGGACATCTGTCCGGCGTTGGAACATCCCGAACAGGCATAGATGAGGGGGTTGATCTCTTTGTCTCGCATAGGGAGATATTCTCAACGAATCTTTTTTTGCTTCATATGATTTGCGTCATACAAGATCGAAATAAAACAACCGTAAACTACCGCATCTGGTAGTTTATTTTTTATGCACTACTATTCACAGGAGAAAACATGTCAGATCTGTTAACCCCGAAAAATATTCCGTCCGTCCGTAAACGCGACGGCTCAAAAAATTCATTTGATGGAATCCGAATCCATCGCGCCATCCAAAAAGCAGCACTTGCCACCGGAGAAATTGACAACGAAGAAGCTCTTATCTTGGCGCGCCAAGCCATCAAAGTGATTGATCACCGCGCGCAGGAAGAAATTTCCATCGAAGAAATTCAGGACATCGTCGAACAAGTTTTGATCACATCCAATTATCCGCGCACGGCTAAAGCTTATGTCATTTACCGCGAAAAAAGGCGCGTCGCGCGCGAAGATGCGCGCACCGTCGTCGATGTCGCTTCCACCGTGAATGAATATTTAGACCGCCTTGACTGGCGTGTGAACGCCAATGCCAATCAAGGTTATTCGCTCGGCGGACTTATCCTTAACTTATCCGGCAAAGTGGTTGCGAATTATTGGCTTTCGCATGTTTACACTGAAGCGATTGGTAAAGCGCATCGCGACGCGGACATTCATATTCACGATCTCGATATGCTGTGCGGTTATTGCGCGGGATGGTCTCTGAAAACTCTTTTACGCGAAGGCTTCAACGGCGTACCGGGAAAAGTGGAAGCGGCTCCTCCCAAGCATCTCTCTGCGGCCGTGGGTCAAATGGTGAATTTTCTCGGAACCTTGCAAAATGAATGGGCCGGGGCTCAAGCCTTTTCTTCTTTCGACACTTATCTGGCTCCCTTCGTTCGCACGGACAAACTTACACCCAACCAGGTCAAACAACAAATGCAGGAGTTTATTTATAACCTCAATGTTCCTTCACGCTGGGGCACACAAACTCCGTTTACCAATGTTACTTTCGATTGGGTTTGCCCCGAAGATTTGCGGCAGGAAAAACCTTTTGTCGGCGGCAAAGAAATGGATTTTACTTACGGCGAATTGCAAAAAGAAATGGATACCATCAACCAAGCTTATCTGGAAGTCATGCTGCAGGGCGACCGCCGTGGCCGCATTTTCACTTTTCCGATTCCCACATACAACATCACACCCGATTTTCTTTGGGATCATCCTAATAGCGAACTTTTATTCGAGCTCACCGCAAAATACGGGCTCCCTTATTTTCAAAATTTTTTAAACTCAGATATGAAGCCGAATCAAATTCGTTCCATGTGCTGCCGACTGCAGCTCGATTTGCGTGAGCTTTTGAAACGCGGCAACGGCCTCTTCGGATCGGCCGAGCAAACCGGCTCGATCGGAGTGGTTACAATCAACTGCGCGCGCTTGGGTTATCTTTACAAAGGTAATGAAACCGCCTTGCTTGAAAAAGTGGACTATCTGATGCAGCTCGCCAAAGAAAGTTTGGAAATGAAGCGTAAATATGTCCAGCGCTTGATTGACGGCGGATTATTGCCTTACACCAAACGCTATCTCGGGACTTTGCGCAATCACTTTTCCACCATCGGGGTCAATGGGATTAATGAATGCATTCGCAATTTCACCGACGGCCGAACCGATATTGCGAGTGAGTGGGGCCATGCTTTTGCCATTCGTCTGCTTGACCATGTCCGCACGCGCATTCGAGAATTTCAGGAAGAAACCGGACATCTCTACAATCTGGAAGCCACGCCGGCCGAAGGCACCACTTACCGCTTCGCCAAAGAAGATGCGAAACGCTTCCCGCAAATTCTGCAAGCCGGAACACCTGAGCGGCCTTATTACACCAACTCGTCGCAATTACCCGTGGGGCTGACGGATGATCCGTTTGAAGCTTTAATGCGGCAAGATGCTTTGCAAACCAAATATACCGGCGGAACAGTGCTGCATCTTTACATGAATGAGCGGCTTTCAAATGCAGACGCTTGCCGTAAGCTCGTGCGGCGTGCGCTTGAAAATTTTAAGCTGCCTTATATCACCATTACACCTACTTTTTCGATTTGCCCCAAGCACGGTTATCTGAAAGGAGAACATGAATTTTGCCCGACTTGCGACGATGAAATCATAGCTCAAAAACAAGCCGGTGAGTTTTCACCGGTTATTTAAAAAAGGAAGGGAAATCATGTCAAAAACAGAAAGTTTGATTCAGTTAAAGCCGGAAGAGCGTCAGCGCTGTGAAATCTGGACACGCGTGATGGGCTATCATCGGCCGGTTTCAGAATTTAACCCCGGGAAAAAAAGCGAACATGCTGAAAGACTGCATTTCCGTGAATGCCCCCAGTCCGTTGCCATTTGTAAATAAAACGGATCAAAAAGTTCCCGTCGCGGGAATTACGGGATTTTCCTCCGTGGATTACCCCGGAAAACTCGCGGCGGTCTTTTTTACTCAAGGCTGTCCTTGGCGCTGCACTTACTGTCACAACCCTCATCTGCAGCCGCTTGAGTCCGAGAGCGTGATCACCGAAGAAGCTATCGATTCTTTTTTGCACAGCCGAAAAAATATGCTTGAAGCGATCGTAATCTCAGGCGGTGAGCCCACCTTACATAAAAATCTTCCCCAGCTCGCGCAAAAGATAAAAGACCATGGTTATGCCGTTGGGCTTCACACCAACGGCATGCATCCACGCAGATTAAAAGAAATACTCCCCTTTTGTGATTGGGTTGGCCTCGATGTTAAAGCTCCCAAACAAAGCTATGCTTCACTCACAGGTGCGGCAGCTTTTGATCAAGTTGCGGATAGCGCAAAATTGCTGGCTGCATCGGACATCCCACATGAACTGCGCATGACCTATCATCCAGATCTTTTAAGTGAAGCCGAAGTTCTGGAAACTGCGGAATATTTTGCGGGTCTGGGTTCAAAAACTTTTTTTTTGCAGCTTTTCCGCAATCAGGGTTGCGAAGCAAAGCTGCTGGACGAACCTGATCCGAAATCGGTGCGCGAGCTTTGCGCTAAAATTAAACCGTTATTTTCTTTTTTTGGTTTGCGAGGCGCAGCCGCTTGAATCTTGATCGGATTCGGTAAGGAAATCACGCAGCTTATCAAAATCTAAAATTTTGATCGCTTCTTTTGCCCCGGCAATCGCTTTCTTCTTTTTCATTTCTGCCATCACGCGAATCGTCGTCTCAACCGTAGTTCCGGAAAGCCGCGCGATATCCCATTTAGTTAAGGGAATTACTTCCTGATATTTTAAACTTAAATCAAGCAACGTCCGCGCAATTCTTACAGAAACACGATCAACGCGGTGACAGTGCCCGCACTCAACCGCTCTTAAACTAGCGGACATCCGTTTTAACACAGACTGAAAAACTTCCGGATGCTGCCAAAGCATTTGCTTAAAAACAGCAAGCGGAATCGTAAGAACTTCGCTTTTCTTTTCACTGATCGCCGTAACGGGATAACCTTCGCCGTCCAAAATCGGCAGGCAGCAGAACAAATCTCCCGGTCCCGCCACGCAAGTCGCAGAAGAAGCCCCCGAGAGCGCCGTATAGCCCAGCACCGCTTTACCGCTAATCAAAATCCAAGCATCCTGCGCGGGCTGACCGGCTTCAAAAATAATTTGTCGGCGGACAAACTTCCTGCGTGCCGCTTGTTTCGCCAAATCTTCAATCGCATCAGCCGGCAATTTCGATAAGTCCGAATTCGCTCGAATCGCTTGAATCAAAACCTGACGTATTTCGAATAAGGTTTCGGGCCGTTGTTTTTTTGTGATCATGTTTTTTTCTTTTTTTGATTTAAAAGTGAGATTTCTTTGAAATCTCGTGCAAAAGAAAAGCTGCTCCCCGGCCCTTGCTTTGCTTTCAAAATTGTCTTTCTAACCAGAACCCCAAACACTTTCGATAAATAAGGTCCGGGTATCACCGTGGCTTTCTTCACTTCAACAGTGGCTGTAGTTAAAGCATCGTCTTTTGACGCAATATAGGCCAATGCCCGAATTGCATACTCACAAGTTTTCGAATATAGCACATAGCCTCCCTCAGCCCTAATTAAGATAAGCTTATCTTAATTTTGAGACATTTCAACCTCTTTTTTTAAGACTATCACCATTTTAAACCAAGGGTAATGCTGATTCACACCTTAAAACTTCAAGCCTCTGCAAAGACTTGATGCCCCAGCTCAATTTATTAAGAATGCCTGGTATCAATAAAGCTATTGCTTCGAGTTCATCAAAGCGAGCCAACGCCCTCCCAGCACCAAAACTAAATTCATCGAAATCGTTTCCTCCCGGTACGACAGCCTAAAAATCTCCGTTTAGTCAGAACGCTAAAGACAGGCAATCATAAATAACAGCTTTGGGCGCCTAATCCAATAAGGTAGAAGAGCACAGCCGCCCTCAATTCGGCTAAAATCTCAAAAAGGCCCGAAAAAAGCTCCTAAGGGGCACATGTGAGTCAATAATGGGTTGGCCTGCAGGGGAACATTCCCCTCGTTTGCCTTGGGCCATTTAAAAGCATAATAGACCCATCTAACAAAGCCCTAAGAGCACGCGATGTAATATGCCCTTTAATCGATTGGTCAAATTTTAGCCATGACTGGTTAATTTCCAGCCCAAGACAAACTCATAATCGCGTAATGAGCAGAGAATTTAAAAGGCAGGTTTCTGATCAATTTCCGTGTGACTAGGGTGTGACTATACCAAGTAGAAATCGATGTTTTTAGGTATCACACGATATCATCAAATATCATGTCTAAATCTAGCGCAGGTAATGGATTAGGTTCAAAACATTGAAGTTACGAAAATCTTGAAATCAGCTTTTAAGTCCGTTGCGTCTGCCATTTTCGCCACTCGGGCATAATAAAAAACGAGGCGCGGGGGAGAATC
>CAZSVD010000047.1:0-1627 GCA_964610145.1 uncultured bacterium
TTTTCAACAAGCTCTTCTTTGCTCAAATTTACAAGTTCAGTTGCTTTCAACATAATCTCTTCCTTAGATGCCTTCGCGCTTTACGAATTTTGTACGGAACGGAATCTTATGCGCGCACAAGCGAAAAGCGGACTTCGCAAGTAATTCCGGAATTCCCGACATTTCAAAAATAATTTTCCCAGGCTTAATGACACACACATAAAATTCAGGAGAACCTTTACCCTTACCCATACGAGTTTCGGGAGGACGCTTGGTATACGGCTTATCCGGAAAAGCACGCAACCACAATTTTCCGCTGCGCTTGACGTGACGTGAAAGCGCCACACGAGCCGCTTCAATTTGAGTTGCGGATAAATAACCGCGATCAATCGCTTTCAAAGCATAATCACCAAAAGCCAATGATGATCCACGGGTTGCAACGCCACCCATCGATCCGCGTTGCATTTTTCTATATTTAACTCGCTTCGGCATTAACGACATAACAGCTCCTGTTTACAACTCAATTAAGCTTGCGCTGATCCGGAATCAACACCCGCGCCAACTGCGCCGGCATTGCGGCGAGCTTCGGCTTCTTTAGCCGCCTGAACTTCGCGCTCTAAACGTTTTTCAGCCTGCTCTTTTTTAACCAAAATATCGCCCTTGTAAATCCATACTTTGCAACCGATGGTTCCGTAAGCTGTGAAAGCTTCAACAAAACCATAATCGATATCCGCACGGAAAGTTTGCAAAGGAACTTTACCTTCATGATAGCCTTCAGCGCGCGCAATTTCAGCACCGCCCAAACGACCCTTAACCTGAATCTTAATTCCAAGCGCGCCCTTCTGCATGGCGAGCTGCATCGCGCGCTTCATCGCACGGCGGAAGCCGATACGCTTTTCAAGCTGCTGCGCTACGTTTTCCGCGACAAGCTGCGCATCAATCTGCGGCACTTTCACTTCTTTGATATCAAGAAATACTTCGTTCTTGGTAATCTTGGATACATCATCCTTGATCTTGTCGATTTCTTGTCCGCGGCGACCAATGATCACACCGGGCTTTGCTGCAAAAATACGCACGCGCACGCGGCCCTGTGAACGCTCGATCTCAACACTGGAAATACCAGCGGCAGCAAGCTTCTTTTTGATGTATGCACGAATACTTAAATCTTCATGCAACAATCCGCCCGCGTTCTTATTGGAAAACCAACGCGCTTTCCAAGTGCGAATATGACCCAACCGAATTCCATAAGGATGAACTTTCTGACCCAAAACGCTTCTCCTCTTTTAAATCGCTTTACGATTCAAAAATTTTAAATCTAAGCTTTAGCAGCCTTCGATTTTTTTACAGTTTTTTTTGCTTTCTCTTCAATCACCGGTGAATACACGGGATTAACAACTTTTTTGCCTTCCGCAACAATCACAGTTACGTGCGTTGTGCGCTTCAACATACGATCCATACGTCCTTGTGAACGCGGGAAAATTCTTTTCATCGTCGGACCGTTATCAGTCAAAACTTCTTTAACGATCAAACGTGATTCATCAAGGCCTTTAGTTTTTGCATTTGCCAAAGCACTTTTCAAAACTTTAGCCAAAATACGCGCGCCTTTTTTATTGGTCACGTAAAGAATCGCTTCCGCATCAGCCGCCGT
>CAZSVD010000048.1:0-4267 GCA_964610145.1 uncultured bacterium
AAAAAGAATGAAGCGCCTTGAAAAGCTGATCCATCCGTATGTGCTCAAGCGGATGCTTGAAGAAATTCGAAAAACCAAAAAGAAATATGCCGCCGTGGAAGTGCCGCTTCTTTTTGAAGCGGGGTTTGAAAAGATTTGTCATTTCATCGTGACCGTTTTTTCCGGAACCAACGAAGCGGATAAGAGATTGATCGATCAGGGCTGGACGAAGACAGAAATTCGCCGTCGTCGTGCTGAGCAATGGCCGATGCAAAAGAAAATGGCCAAATCTGATTTTGTGATTAATAACACGAACAGTAAACAAGAAACGAAGAAACAAATTCGAGCTTTGTTAAAAAAGATACTATAAAAATTTTACAACCAACCCAACTAACCAAATGAACGATTCAAAAAGAATCAGGCGCAAGGCGCAAGCGAGTGACCGCGGAGGCGTAGTAAAGAGCTACGTCGCACAAGGGAACGATGCTTGCAACGACGCGAATGGTCTTTTTCAATCGTTCGCACAAGCAAACCAAAGGATCTAATCAAACATGTCCACACGTGAACGCCCCTCCCGCAACGATAATGGCGGCTCTCATCGCCGCCCTCAACATTCCGATCGCGATCGTCGTCCTTATGGCGGAGGCCAAGGCGGCGGATCTTCTTATGGCCACGGCGGATCAAACGGCGGAGATCGCCGTCCGATGCCGTCGCGCCGTCCGAATTATGATCGCTCCGATGATATCGGCGCTGATGAAACCCAGGCGCAATTAAAGCCCGGTGAAAAGCCGCTTGATATTGCGAGTCTGCGCAATCTCAAAGTGAGTGATTTGCAGGAGCTCGGAGCTAAATTCAGCATCGAAGGAATCGGTGCGCTTAAAAAGCAAGATTTGATGTTTAAAATTCTTGAAGCTCAGGCAAAACAGTCGGGCATGATGTTCGGCGCGGGCGTGCTTGAAATTCTCGAAGACGGTTTCGGTTTTCTGCGGTCCCCGGATTACAATTATCTTCCTTCACCGGACGATATTTATGTTTCGCCGAGCCAAATTCGTCGTTTTAGCTTGCGCACCGGTGATACGGTTAGCGGGTTGATTCGGCCGCCGAAAGAAGGTGAAAGATATTTCGCGCTGTTGAAAGTTGAGCTTGTGAATACGGAAGACCCTGAAAGCGTTCGTCACAAAATTCCTTTCGATAACTTGACGCCGCTTTATCCGAACAAGCGTATTCAGCTCGAAACCACGACGGATGATATTTCGACGCGTGTGATGCACCTTTTGACGCCCGCCGGTTTTGGGCAACGCGGATTGATTGTGGCACCGCCTTACAGTGGTAAAACAGTTTTGATGCAAAAAATAGCAAACAGCATCACAGCAAATCATCCGGATGCACACTTGATCGTTCTTCTCATTGATGAACGCCCTGAAGAAGTTACGGATATGCAGCGCTCAGTTAAAGGGGAAGTTGTGGCTTCTACCTTTGATGAACCGGCTGAACGCCATGTCCAAGTTGCCGAGATTGTATTGGAGAAAGCTAAGCGCTTGGTAGAGCACGGCAAGGACGTAATCATCCTTTTGGATAGTATTACCCGTCTGGCCCGTGCTTATAACACGGTTGCACCTCACTCTGGCAAAATTTTGTCAGGTGGTGTAGACTCCAACGCTTTGCATAAGCCCAAACGCTTCTTTGGAGCCGCGCGTAACGTGGAAGAGGGCGGCAGTTTGACGATTATCGCCACTGCTCTTGTCGATACGGGATCGCGTATGGACGAAGTGATTTTTGAAGAGTTTAAGGGAACGGGTAACATGGAATTGCAGCTGGATCGTAATTTGTTCCAGCGCCGCATCTATCCGGCGATCGACGTGAAGAAGTCGAATACGCGCCGCGAAGAGGTGATTGTCCCCGCGGATGAACTCAAGCTGATGTGGATTCTTCGCAAAGTTCTCAACGAGTTGAATCCGACCGAAGCGATGGAGCTTTTGGTGGATCGCTTGAAGAAAACAAAATCCAACGCCGACTTTTTGGCGAGCATGAGCAAGGCAGAAAAATAAGTTTTCGGCTCTGCGCTTTTGGCGCAACCGCGAAAAATTTTGATCGAATTTGGGATTCACCCGGCCGCCGTCGCGGCTGAGGAGTTTCAAAGTAAATAATAGAAGGAAAGAGAAAATGAAAAAAGATATTCACCCGGAATATCGCCAGGTTGTGTTTCGTGACGCATCCAGCGATTTTATTCTTTTAACCAGTTCGACCGCAAAGTCGACGGAGACTTATAAGCTTAACGGCGTTGAGTATCCTTCCGTGCTTGTCGATATCACCAGCGCTTCCCACCCGTTTTTTACGGGTAAACAGCGTATTATGGATACCGCAGGACGCATTGATCGCTTCAAGAAGAAGTTCAATGATAAAGTCACGGTCAACGTCAAGAAGACGGTCGACGTGAAGTCCGCAGCTGCCGCTAAAAAGGCAGCCGTTGGTTCTTCCATCGCGGACAAGCTCAAGGCGCTTAAAGAAAAAGCCGCCGCTGAATTACGCGGTTAGTTTTCTCAATAGAACCCCCGTTGCTCTTGTGGAGTAACGGGGGTTCTTCATTTTCCGTCATATTTTGCGTTTCTCGATAAAGCTCGAAACGCATTTAACCCAATTATTAGAATAGGCTGATGAAAATACGAGAACGTCTGGAAAAAATGGTTTTGCGTAAAGGAGAAGTAGAAGCCTTGCTTTCTGATCCCGAGACGCTGCAAAAATCATCTCAGGTGCAAAAGCTAACGCGTGAGCTCGCGCAGCTGCGGCCGCTTTTAGAAAAATACGCCGAATACGCGAAGTATGATGTAGATCGCAAGGCTTTAGAGAATTCCTCCGACGCGGACCCTGAAATTCAGCAAATGATTTTTGACGAAAAACGCGAACTCGATAAAAAGCTTTTTGATTTACAAATTGAAATGGAAGACATGCTTTTAAAAGGCAGCGAGCCTGATGCCGCGCGTGACGTGATTATGGAAATTCGCGCCGGCACCGGCGGTGAAGAAGCCGCGCTTTTTGTCGGAGTTTTGTTTCGCATGTATGAATACTATGCGGGGAAACATGGCCTGAAAGTGGAAATTATGGAATCCAGTCCGACTGAGCTGGGCGGATATAAAGAAATTGTTTTCTCCGTCGCGGGCGAAAATGCTTACAGCTATTTTTGTTTTGAACGGGGCATTCATCGGGTTCAACGCGTACCCAAAACGGAAGCCAGCGGACGTGTGCACACCTCGGCGGTAACGGTTGCGGTTTTAGCCGAAGTGACGGAAGAGGAAGTCGAAATTTTGCCTAAAGACCTCAAAATTGACGTTTATCGCGCCGGCGGCAAAGGCGGACAGCATGTGAATAAGACAGAATCCGCCGTTCGTATTACCCATATTCCAAGCGGATTTGTGGTTACTTGCCAGGACGAAAGGTCCCAAATGAAGAATAAGGCCAGCGCCATGCGTGTATTGAGAGCCCGCTTATTTGATTTTCAGCGGGCCAAAGAGCATGATGCCCAGGCGAAAGCCCGTAAAGAACAGGTCGGAACAGGGGACAGATCGGGTAAAATCCGTACTTATAACTATCCGGATCAGCGGGTTACGGACCATCGAATCGGTTTGACATTGCATAGTCTCGATGATATTCTCGACGGCTCTTTGGACCCTGTTGTGGACGCCTTATGGCGTGCGGAGCGGGAAAAGAAGCTGACCCAGGCAAGTGAAACCTAATGTTTGTCTCTGAAGCTTTAGCTTTAGGGATAAAGCGTCTGCGTCAAGTTGGGATCGATGAGGCTCAGATTGAAAGCGAGCATATGCTCATGCATTTGCTCGGACAAAATCGAGCTGGCGTTTACTTGCGCAAGCAGGATGCGCTTAAATCCGAGCAGGAGAAACAGTTTTTTATCTGGATTGAGCGCAGGGAAAAAAGAGTACCTCTGGCTTATTTGCTCGGAGATGTTTTTTTTCATTCTTTGAAATTGAAAGTAAGACCGGGATGTTTGATTCCGCGGCCGGAAACAGAGCGGCTCGTGGACGAAGCGATACAACTGCTTCGTAAGGATCAGATTCAATCTCCTGTCATAATGGATGTAGGAACAGGATCGGGCGCGATTGCGCTGGCGATTTTGGCCGCCTTTCCGGACGCGAAAGCGGTGATGGTGGATATTTCTGCGGATGCTTTGGAAATTGCCCGCGAAAATGCAAAAGAGCTTGGTTTTTTAAACCGTGTTGAGTTAGCTCATTCGGATTTATTTACAGATATATTGTCTGATTTGAGATTTGATTTG
>CAZSVD010000049.1:0-4442 GCA_964610145.1 uncultured bacterium
AATATCCTGGCGCAAGCCTTCTCCGCCGCGGCTCAAGTGGAGCGTGCCTAAGTAATTAACCGATAAACTTAAGCGCTGCGAAACAAACTCGGAAAAAAGCTCATAAAGGCGCGCGGGCAGCCCGCCTGCATCATCAGCATCAAACAAAACCGTCACTTCCGCATTGATGCCGAGCGCGGCAAGACGCTTCAACTTGCGATAGGTCTCGGTGACAGATTCGACCTGCGGTTTTAAAAACAAAACAACATGATCAAGCAACCTGACCAACTCCGGCTGAGCAAGAAGTTCATCCGCGCTCATCTCCAAAAATATTTGGCTTTCAGAAAATTCCGAATTACGAATGAAATCTGCTTTTTCGGCGACAAAGGCTTCCTGAATCCGCGTCACGGGTAGCCGAATACGATGCAAGGATTTATTCCACGGCTCTAATTTTGAATTTTGAGCAATCTGAGCTTCATCATCACTTAGGGTCATAAGTAATGCAGCGGAGTGGGGTGCAACCATTTTTGAAGCAAAAAAGTTATTTAAAAAATGTGCATCGCTTTCCTCATCAGCGCTCCAAATAAAGTAGATCTCCGGCAGTCCTGAAACAGGAAAAGCACGCTCCGGCTGGACAATCCTTGCACGCGGCGAAACGGTTTCCTTCGCTTTGACAAATAAGGGCGAAATATCGGAAAGGCCGCGTTTTAGCTTAATCCGTTCGGTCATGGAAGCTCCAAATAAGAATCAATACCGCCAAATTCATTTTCGCGCTTTTCGTCATGATACGGGTCAACTTGCCACTCCCCATCCACGATGTATTTGTAGCGAAATTTTCGATCCTTCACTGAAACCACTTTCTGCCAAAGTCCATTCTCACGGGTCATGAGCGGCTCAGGCACCCAGTGGTTAAAATCCCCCGCGATTTCCACAGATCGAGCACCCTCATTAAAAAACTGAAAAAGAATGCCATCGGACAACACCCGAGGGCCATAATGCTGATTCACAACTTGATCCCATCCCAATTCACGCTTAGGAAGCCTTCTATCCCAATCCCGCTCAAGATATTCAACGGCCAAATTTAGATAATCACGGAAAGCCTTCGATTCGGGGGCGTATTGGATAATACTGCGTCCTTCCGCGGCGGCTTCTTTTAGCTGGATATCCCAATGAATCTTGGTTTTCAAAAGACTGTCAGAGAAATGATTACGCACTTCATCGCAAATCTCTTGGGCCAGCGTCATTTCAGGATCATAAAGGGTCATCAAGGCATGCACTTTGATTTGCTTACGCCCAAACTCCTGTATCTTTTGAAGTGTCTCAGAAATTTTTCCGAGTCCATGCAATGAAAAGAAGGACGGCTCAACAGGGATAAGCACCTCATCGCAAGCATGCAGACCATTCCATGTCAATGCACCGATATTGGGAGGGCAATCTAAAATAACAAAATCATAACCGGGACGTTCACGGCGAATACGCTCAACCAATCCCTGAAGCCGGGTATGCTGATTCGGTAAAAAATGAAACTCTTCTTCAAGCGAACTTAAATTTGAACGTGAAGGGATAACATCATAGTGGCCATCGCTTGAAACGATAACTTCGTCCAAAGCGGTGGCTACCGGCAACAAAGGACTTAATAATTCATAGAGGGACGGTCGGTCGTCAGCGAGCCGGATGCCCAGCCCGCAGGCAACATGTCCCTGGGGGTCAAGATCAATTAACAAAACCCGCTTTTGCAATAAACTCAGCGCTGCGGCAAAATTAATACTGGTCGTGGTTTTACCACAACCGCCCTTCTGATTTGCGACTGCAATCACTCTCAACCGAAAACCTCCGGCATTATGCCAGCAGAATTATCGGCATCCATGAAAAGTTCTTAATTGAAAACTTTATTTAAGTTCAAATTTAATTGAACGAAGAAAAGCAACTTTGTTGCTTTATGTCGAGGCGGGCTGAGGGGTCGCTTTTTTCTGCTCCTCGAGAACTTTCAAAACCCTAAAGAAGGCTTCCCTCTCTTTAAAGTAAAGCTCCTTGGAGCTGTGGGATGACTGCCAATGCTGTTGGGGTGGTGCATCGGTTTTTTTTTCTTCGAATCTTCCCTGAAAAGACACTTCGGTGTAATTTTTCTGTTTTTCAATCGTCATCGATAATTGATACCGCACATCAAAGTTTTCCGCCAGCTGAATAGGAACAAACTGTGGTTTTCGTGTCCGTCGGATCCGCGTATAAATCCAACTGGTCGTCAAAGTCAGTTTTTGGGGATCTTGTTTATAAATACCCTCTTTCGCAAAACAAATCTTAGCCGCATCGAAAATTTCCTGCGGAGCAGCATCCACACGATCCGTATAAGCAAAAAGCGGACGCGCAAAAAAAATAATCAATCCGGAAATAACAATAAAGCGATTTATTTTCATGCCTGTTTTCCTAAAAGGACATTTTCAACCGTCGCGACACCAATCACTTCATATTGGCTGTCAGTGACCAACGCAAACGACTGTCGTTTGCGTTTTAAAATCTGAAAGGCTTCTTCAAGCGGCATCTCTTCGGAAATAAAAAGCGGTGCTTTAAGAAACTCATTCAGCGGGCCATTTTCACGTTCCTTGCTTAAAACGTCAAACACATAAATGACCCCAACCACAATCGAAGGGTCATCTTCATAAACCAAAACCATACGGTCGCCCTTATCACGCGCCGACTCACGCACGTCCCGGATATCGGCACGCAAATCAACCTGCGCGACCTGCACCAACGGAATCATCACCGAGCGCACCGCCGTGCGCTCAAAATCAAGAATCATGTTCACAAAGTCACGCTCATGCGGATCAAGCACACCCTTTTTCTCACTCTCCGCAACCAAGGCTTTAAACTCCACTTCGTTCATGAAAATTTTTTCCTGTTTTTCCTTAAACTTTGGAAACAGCATTTCGGTCATTCGAATAAACGCGTGTGCGGGAATATACAAAGCTCGATATAAAAAATGAAGCCCATAGGCATGCCACATTAAAAAACCAAGCGAATGCAATCGCGCGTATTCCTTAGGAAGGACTTCACAAACAACAAGCATAACCGGTGTAATAATTAAAGTGATGATCAAATCTGAATGAATCGAAAAATGATAATCGAATAAGTAACTTAATAAAGCGGTTAATCCAACCAATGACATATTAATCGCGATTAAAATTACCCCTAAGAAATGCTGACTATCCGCCCGAAGCCCGTCGACCAACTGAGCCCCGCGGTTTCCTTTTTCGGCTTGCTCGCGCAGCCTCACGGGATGCACCGAAATAAAAGCCATTTCGGTTGCGGCAAGAAATGCTACCACCCCAAATAAAAATAGAATTCCGATCAACAGCCCCATCATATTTTCTTCCTCACAATCACGGTCCGAATTCTTTGGCGCTGCATATCCTGGGTCTGAAATTCAAAAAACTCATTTTCATAACGCATGCCTTTTGTCGGAATCTCACCGATCTTTTCCATTAAATATCCGCCCAGTGTTGTTTCGCTTTCCGAATTAAGCGCGCAACCAAAATACTCATTAAAATCATCCAGGGTGATTTTCCCCTCCACAAGAAAAGATTCGGCATCCAGCTCACGGATCGGATTTTGAGCCTTGGAATATTCATCCTCAAATTCACCGAAAATCTCTTCCAAAATGTCTTCCAGCGTCACTACGCCGGCCGTACCGCCATGCTCATCCACGCAAATCGCAAAATCTTCGCGCTCACTGCGAAACTCCGCCAGCAAATCGCTTATTTTTTTTGTTTCGGGAACAAAAATAGGTTTTTTCATAATCTGGCGCAAGCGCGGATCTGACGCGAGAAGATAGGTTTGCGCGTCCACGACTCCAATCACCTGATCCATCGAATTTTGAAAAACCGGCATCCATGAATAATGATTGCGGCGAATGATTTCAAAATGCTTCTCGGAAGTTTCATCGGCGTCCAGCCCCGTCAGATCGGTGCGCGGGGTCATGATTTCACGCACAGGTCTGTCGCTTAACTCAAAAAGCTCGTGCAGACGTTTTCTTTCTTCGGGATCCAGCATCCCTTCTTCTTCCCCGATGCTGACCAAAACCTTCAACTCTTCTTCCGATAAAGCATTCCGCGCGTCATGACGCTCCCGCACCCAAAGTCGAAAGGTATGATCTGTAATCCATTTCATACATACACGAATGGGGGTAAACAACATCACAAAAAACTGCATCGGAAAAGCTGAAAAAAGCGCTATCGGCACTTTAAACCGTAAAGCAATAACCTTTGGCACCATTTCCCCGAAAACCGTCAAAAGAATACCAAAGACGGTGGTAATAATCACCGCGGCTTTGGCTCCGCCTAAAGCAAAGCTTTCCGAAGCGACTAACGCGGTTGCCCAGGTATTCGCCGTTAAATTTCCAACCAAAATCGAGGTTAATGTTTTTCGGGGTGTTTCTAACTGAAGCAGCGCCCATTTTCCAAGGTGAG
>CAZSVD010000050.1:0-3166 GCA_964610145.1 uncultured bacterium
AATTGTCCGAACGGAACCACTTTCCAAACTTCAATGTAATTTTTCCAAAAGAAAGCGGTAGGAATCCATTCCTTCCACCAAGCACGCGCCGAAAAAATTGCGCCCGGCTCAGAAAGTGAGGTTGTGATCATCCACAAGAAAGGAGCCACCATGGTGATCGCGCCCAGTGTTAGTCCGGCATAAATCAACCCATTTTGAAACAGCCGTGACCATTGGCGCTTTTTGCGCACTTCTTTAGACTTAATCACCGGCTCAATTTCGTCTTGATACGTCATAAATTTAAAATCTTAGGTGTAATGAATATTCTTGCCGAAAAATTTCCACTTCAAAAAAGTAATCGAGAGAATCACGATAAATAACACCCACGCAATCGCGGCCGCATAGCCCATGTGATACCAGACAAACGCGTTGTTATAGAGATAAAAAATTAATGTCGTGGTTGAGCCGTTCGGACCACCGCCTGTCATCATATACGCCTGATCAAAGCCCGCCTGAAAACCTCCGATCAAGCTCATGATGCCGATAAAAAAAGTGGTTGGATAAATTTGCGGCCATGTCACCGACCAAAATTTCTGATAACCATTTGCACCGTCGACTTCGGCAGCATCATACAAATCGCGCGGAACACCCTGCAACGCGGCGAGATACAAAATCATGTTTTGGCCGCCCACGCTTTGCCAAACGCTCATCAAAATTAACGCGGGTTTCGCCCAAGCCTGATCGGTCAACCAATTCGGTCCGGTCAATTTCAGCCCAAGCATATGTCCCAACCGGGCGATCATCGTATTAAAAGCGCCAAACTCCGGATTATACATCAAACGCCAAAGCATAAAAATCGCAACACCGGCACAAATGGTCGGCAAATAGTAAACCGTACGAAAGAAAACCATTCCTTTCAATTTTTGATTGAGCGCGAGCGCAAGCAATAAAGATCCGGCCATTGAAATGGGAATCGCAGCCATGAGATAAACCGTATTTAAACAATACTGCCAAAAACGTTTATCCTGAAAAAGATGAATAAAGTTTTGGAGACCCACCCACTTCGGTGCGGAAAAAAGATTCCAATCGGTAAAACTCAGAAAAAGAGAAGCAAGAACAGGAATGGAAGTAAAAAGTAAAAATCCCGCGAAATTAGGCGCGAGAAAAGCATAAGCCGCAATCGCTTCTTTTGTTTTATCTTTCTGGAATCGTTTCATGCTGACTTCTCCATTCGGGTCACACTCGTCATCGCGGGCTGTGCCTTTCCGCAAATCACATCTTCGGTAATCAGCACTTCCGCCGTATCTTGTGCTGAAGGGATATCATACATCAAATCGAGCAAAGCTGCTTCGAGAATAGAACGCAAAGCACGGGCACCGGTAGATTTTTTCATAGCCCGGCGCGCCACTTCCCTTAACGATCCATCTGTAAAGCGCAGCTCCATATTTTCCATCTTAAACAGCTTTTGATACTGCCGCACAATCGCGTTTTTAGGCTCGGTCAAAACGCGCACCAAATCATCTTCGGTTAATTTATGCAGCCCCGTTACCACCGGAAAACGCCCGATAAATTCGGGGATCAAACCAAATTTCACTAAATCTTCCGGCTCGAGACGGTCAATCAACTGCCCAAGTTCTTTTTCCTTTTTTACCGAGGAGTTCTGCGCGCCAAAACCCATGGACTTGCTGGTAATACGTCTTTCGATTAAATCTTCGATGCCGCCGAACATTCCGCCGCAAATAAAAAGAATATTGCGGGTATTCACGGTGATATATTCCTGCTGCGGATGCTTGCGTCCGCCCTGAGGAGGAACATTTGCCGTCGTTCCTTCCAAAATTTTCAAAAGAGCCTGCTGAACGCCTTCACCTGAAACATCGCGAGTAATCGACATGTTTTCGGATTTCTTGGCGATTTTATCGATTTCATCAATATAAATAATTCCGACTTCCGCGCGCTTCACATCAAAGTTGGCTGATTGCAAGAGACGCAATAAAACGTTTTCTACGTCTTCGCCCACATAACCCGCTTCGGTTAACGTCGTGGCATCGGCGATAGCAAAAGGCACATCCAAAATTTTGGCGAGCGTCCGCGCAAAAAGAGTTTTCCCGGAACCGGTCGGTCCGATTAAAAGAACGTTGCTCTTTTCAATCTCAACATCGTCTTCACTTTTGGAAACAATGCGCTTGTAATGATTATGAACACTGACCGCGAGCCGTTTTTTAACCAAATCCTGTCCAACAACATGCTGATCCAGTTTCTGCTTAATATCCCGGGGCTTGGGAACTTTGAAATCTTCTACACGGAAAGCTTTGACGTCAGCATTCGGCGCGGGATCTTTAAGAAAGGCATCGTGACAAACACGCACGCAAACTTCGCAAATAAAAGACTGATTGCCCGCGAAAAGCTTTTTGACTTCCGCTTTTTTGCGTCCGCAAAACGAACAGCAGGCATTCGGGCTATCTTTTTGAAAAGTCATACTTTTGTTTTTCTTTTCTTTTTAAGACGAATCAATTCCATTTTCTTTGTTCGGGACCAGCTCTTAATTTCCGCTTCACGCTTGAGAGCCTGCGATTTTGTGGCGCAAGCTTCACTGTAAACCAAGTCAATCACTCCGAAAGAACGGGTATAGGCTGCGCCCTTACCTCTGCGATGCAAATCAATTCTTTTTTTTAGATCATTCGTGATGCCGGTGTAAAAATTTTGATTGCGGCATTTTAAAATGTAAACGAACCAGCTCAAATTTTTTACCTAAAATAATTTGGCTGCCCGACCAGGGCTCGAACCTGGAACCTTGCCTCCAAAGGGCAGTTTGATACCATTTCACCATCGGGCAACGAAAATCATCCTAAAAAAGCTTAACTCGCTATTTCACCATCGGGCGTCGTATTCTCAAAAACCACTCGTTTGGGAACGCATAATCTACCCGATTTTCAGCATTTTCCCAAGACCCGATTTTGGTCTTTTTTATAGGTCGTGTTGACATTGTTTCTGCGATGGCGACAGGAACGGCTTGCAAGCAGAACAAGGAACGAGGAGGAAGGCGCACCGTGTGCGGTGCGTCAACGATCGAGAGACGCAGTAATGCGCAGCAACCCGTCCTGTCCTACAAGTAGGAATAGATATCCGGTTGTGGCGGCATGATTGCCTCTCCGGCGTTGTTCCTTCTCGACTTGTCGCATAGGACAAG
>CAZSVD010000051.1:0-3526 GCA_964610145.1 uncultured bacterium
CTAAAAGACCGCGTCCGCCGGAATTTAAAATTCGGCGCGCGAGCTGCAATCCGACTTCTTCCGGGTTTTCCGAAAGCCCCACAAAATCTGCCTCAACCCATTCCGATTGATAAGGCGAAAGCAAAACCCCCGAAGCTTCCATGCGGGGGCCATTGATGCGGGTGCGAATGCCGCAGGGCAGCTGACAACCGCCTTCAAGCTCCGTTAAAAAAACTCTTTCCGCGGCGAGCTGCCGTCCGCTTTCGTCGTGATGAATCGAGCGTAAATAATCTAAAATAGTTTGATCTTTTTCGCGGCACTGCACCACGATCGCACCCTGTCCCGGAGCCGGATAAAACATTTTCTCGTCAAAAATTTCGCTGACGTTCTCCTGCAAACCCAGACGTTTCACACCGGCATAAGCCAGTAAAATTCCGGCACACTCCCGATTGATTGCTTTTTTAATACGCGTGTCGACATTGCCGCGAATATTTTCAACTTTTAGTCCCGGAAAAAACCGCAATAGCTGAGTTTGCCTGCGCAAAGCGCTGGTGCCTATCACCGCACCGTCGGGAAGTTCGGAAAGTTTTTTGCCTTCGGGCTGAATCAAACAATCGCGCGGATCTTCCCGCTCAAGCACGGCACCAATTTTTAACCCCTCCGGCATTTTCGCGGCCAAATCCTTTGCACTATGCACCGCCAAATCCACTTCTCCCGCGAGCAAGGCATCTTCAATTTCTTTCGTAAAAACGCGTTTCGTTTCCATCGGCACGGGATTTTTTTGGCGAATCATATCGCCCGAAGTTTTAATCACGTTAATTTCAACTTCGGCGAGCCCTAAATTTTTACGCAGATGCGCCTGCACAAGCTCTGCCTGATAAAGCGCTAACTTACTGCCTCTGGTTCCGATTCTGATTTTCATTCTGTTTTATTTTCGCCTCTGTGCTTCGCCCAACCAGCGGTTACACTAAAAATATGCCAGCCGAAACGGCTCATTTTAAATTAAACAATGACGAGATGGCTTCCAAATAACGTTTCACGCCACCATTCTTAGAAGCTTCTTTGATTTGTTCATAGGGCTCATGCAGAATTTTTGATTTAATCCGGTGCTGAGCCTCACGAATGACTTCGGGATCCAAATCCGCCCTGCCTGCGAGACGCCCGAGTTCCTGCGCTAAAATTTTATCCAAATGGCTTTCAAGGCGGTCCATAGCAGGCCGCGCGCGCAAGCCTTCCAGCCAGCTTTCAAATTCGTGCATGGCGGAAGAAACAATTTTTTCCGCCTCGCTGATTTGTTTTTGACGCAAATGCAAATTGGCTTCCGTGACGCTCTTTAAATCATCCACGTTATAAAGATAAACATCCCCCAACTCATGCACACGCGGATCAATATCACGCGGAACGGCAATATCAATCAAAAAAAGCGGCTTGCGGCGGCGGGCTTCGACAGCCTGCTTCACCTGGTTGAAATCTAATATCGGCTCGGGCGAAGCCGTGGAAGAAATGACAATATCTACGAAATTCAACTGCTTCGGCATATCTTCCATGGGAATCCACTGCGCGCCAAATTGCCGCGCTAAACTTTCGCCTGTTTCCTTATTGCGGCTTGCGATAAAAGCGGGTGTCGCACCGGCGGTGCGCAAATTATCAAGTGCCAAAGTCGCCATTTCTCCCGAACCGATCACCATCACTTTTTCGCCCGATAAATTCCCGAATATTTTTTCGGCAAGCTCCACGGCAGCGGAAGGGACACTCACCGCTCCTTCGCTAATTTTGGTGCGGGAGCGGACATCTTTTCCGGCCTTTAACGCTTTTTCAATCAAGCGGTATAAAACCGAATGCAATGTCCCCGCTTCATGCGCTTCACGAAAAGCTGTTTTAAGCTGACCTAAAATTTCATTTTCACCGACAACCAGAGAATCCAGTCCGGCCGCTACCCGAAACAAGTGCCGGATCACATCCATATTTTGAGAATAATAAAACGAACCCGTAATATTTTCTTCCAGTCCGCGCTGATCCACCCAATAAGATTTTAAAAATTGCTTCCAGGCGGTTTCGCTTTCGGCTTCTCCGTAAAACTCAACCCGGTTACACGTTGAAATCACCAAACATTCCGAAATTCCGGGCTGAGCCTTCGCGAAATTAAGCGTCGGTAAAAGATTATCCGGCGCGACATGCAGTCTTTCGCGTAATTCAACAGGACAGTTTTTATGGCTTACGCCGGAAAGAAAAAACGTCATGTTTTAACCGCGGCTGTTACCGGAACCGTAAAGGCATTTCGCCCGTGGTTCCCCTGCAGATAACGGCCCCCCACGAAGCTCGTGATCATGAAAATAAAAATAAAAAGACTGAGCAAAGCCAAACGCGAATTGCGCATACCGGAACCGATGCGCAATGAAATTAAAACTCCATAAAGAGCAATGTTAATAAAAGTTAAAAATGTTTTCGGATCCGTCATCCATGTCCGGCCGTAGTTATCAAGCGACCAAAGCATTCCAACCGCAACGGCACACACCAAAAGCGTATTACCAAAAATCATCGCTTGATAAGTCAGCTGATCCAGCGACTCCAAATTAGGCAATTTATGATAAAAGGTCCCCGTGCGCCGTTGTTTGAGCTCATGATGCTGAATGAGGTAAAGCAATGCCGCCGTAAAAGACAGAGTCAAGCTGGCATAAGCAAAAAAAGCGAAAATAATGTGCAGGGCAAAATAAATTTTTACTTCCAAATGATACGCGGGATCCGACGAATGAATCACCGCCATGAGATTCAGCAGAAAAAGTGCCGGTGCCAAAATCAGCCCAAACGACTGCGTCTTAATTTTTGAAAGCGGAATCAAATAAAGAAAAGCCAGGGCCCAGGAAAAAAAAGCCAGCACATGCGCGAAGTTGATGATCGGAAAAGCAAAGCCATGTTCCGCGGCTTCAAAAGTTAAATAAATACTGGCGGCAATGAATCCGATACGCACGCAAAAAAACGCCGTTTTTTCCCAGCGCACTTCTTCATAAAAAAAAGCACGCACATACAAAAAGGCGGCGACCAAATACAAAAAACCACTCGCGATTAAACTGCAAAAGGAAAAGATCATCACGAAGCCCTCGGAGAATCCTGAGAACGATAATTTTCACTTAAAAAAACTTCAAACTCGTCTTCCAACATCAAACAAGGCACGGGTTTCAAACGCGTAATTTGTTCAATCCGATCAAGCAGCTTCAAATCAAAAGGATCGCACATCGCGAGCTTAATCATGCCATCCGTGACTTCGACGGGAATCACGCGATGCGCGCCGATAAAATCAGCCGTGAACGTTCTTAAAATTTCGCGTGTCGGCTTCCATTTTTTAAGACTGAAATACGGAACGCTCAAACGCTTCTCGAGCATGCGCCCCACATCTTCGCTTGAAACCAAATTCATGCTGATCAAACACTGTCCAAGCCGCTGCCCTGTTTCGAAATGCTTTTTGAGCGCCATTTCCAACTGCACTTCCGTTAAAAGTCCGGCCGCGAGCAATATTTGCCCGAGCGGATCAATCACTTTTTTGTGCGGA
>CAZSVD010000052.1:0-6655 GCA_964610145.1 uncultured bacterium
GAAGCAAGCCGGTGAATATTCGTTTCACACCGATCCTCAGGAAATTATTTTTCCGAATATTCCATTGCATGTGCTGCGGATTGAGCCGCAAGTAGTGCAAGTTGTCGTGGATGAGCTTGTGACGCAAAAAATGCCGGTAAAGCTTAATTTTCAGGGAGAGCCTGCGTTCGGATATAAAGTTCGCGAAGAAGAGCTTCAAATGGATCCCAACGCGGTTATGGTTAAAGGCCCCAAAGGTCAAATCGGAAAAATGACCGCGGTTTTAACACGGCCGATTAATTTGACCGGCAGAACGCGCTCATTTCGTTTAAGCGCTGATTTTCAATTGCCCGCGAATGTTACGGCCGAGTCAGCTCTGGGCGGAGATTTTTATATTCCGATTCACGAAGTTTCGGAAGAAAAAGAACTGAAAGATGTCGTGGTGAAAATGGTGCGTCCGTCCGGCGCGTTGGGAATTGCGGAGCTCACTCCGCAGAGAGTGACTGTGACGATTCAGGGCCCGCGGCGTGTTCTGCAAAATTTACAAGCCGAAAAAATGCATGCTTATGCGGATTTGAGTGATCTCGATTACGGGGAGCATATGGTTGACTTGTCCTGGGTTTTTCCGGTAGGCGTGACTTTGAAAGATGATAAAAAAGTTCAGATCAAAGCGGTTATCCGCCGGCAAAAATGAAAAAGAAAACATCGAAGAAAAAAGTTCTTTTGGGAATTAATATTGATCATGTGGCGACTCTGCGCCAGGCCCGCAAAGAAGGCATTCCGGACTTAGTTTCTGCGGCGAAGGCTTGTGTTCGCGGAGGCGCGGACAGTATTACGATTCACCTGCGGGAAGACAGGCGGCATATTCAGGATCAGGATGTGATTGATCTTTCGCGAGCTTTAAAAATCCCGATGAATTTGGAGATGGCACTTGTGCCCGAAGTTTTTCGGTTGGCACTCAAAATAAAGCCGCAAAAAGTTTGTTTGGTTCCTGAGCGCCGCCAAGAGTTAACAACCGAAGGCGGGCTGGATCTTTTTAAACGTGTTTCTGATTTACGCCAGACTATTTTGACTTTGAACCATCTTGGTTCGGAAGTCAGTCTGTTTATTGATCCTGATTTAAAGCAAATTCAGCAGGCGGTTGCGCTGGGAGCTCCCGCGATTGAAATTCACACCGGTTCTTACGCAAACGCAAAAAAATCTGCCCGAAAAAAAGAGTGGAAGCGCATCGCGAGCGCCGCAAAGTATGCCAAAAAACTGGGGCTGCTTGTTCACGCGGGACACGGACTTGATTATCAAAATACGATTGAGCTTTTAAAAATTCCGGAAATTGAAGAATTGAATATTGGCTACGCGATTGTTTGTCACGCTGTATTTGTCGGAATTGAAAAAGCCGTTCGGGAAATGAAACAGCTTGTCACAAGACATTCGAAGTGAAGTTCTTGTTTAGTACAAAATCTTTCCTCAAGCGCTCTCCAAAAACTCATAAAGGTGATTACGGTCGAGTTTTGATTGCCGCAGGAAGCCGCGGTATGGCGGGCGCGGCCAATCTTTCTGCTTTAGCGGCGTTGCGTTCCGGTGCCGGACTTGTGACGCTGGCTGTTCCTGACGCTATTTATAATGTGACCGTGCGTAAAGATCCCGAAGTAATGGTGCGTCCTTTTCCCGCAACAGCGCAGGGTACTTTGGATTTGAAATCTTTTACGGAGATTTCTAAACAGCTTTCGAATCAGGATGTTTTGGCCATGGGCCCGGGACTTTCAAGGAATTCATCCACGGTTAAGTTAATTCATAAGCTAATTCTAAACACGCAAATTCCCATGGTAATTGACGCTGATGCGTTGAATGCTTTGGAAGGTAAGTCTGAAGTTTTATTGCGGGTGCAGGCGCCTTGTATTTTGACGCCGCATGCAAAAGAGTTTGAGCGGGTTTTTGGTTTGAATCCGGGGAAATCAGATTTAGAGCGGAAAGAAGCTGCGCGCAATGCCGCGGAAACTTACGGAGTATTCATTGTTTTGAAAGGGCATCGTACGGTTGTAGCGGCTCCGAATGGAAAGATTTTTTTGAACACAAGCGGTAACGCGGGTATGGCCACTGCCGGGACGGGAGATGTTTTAACGGGCATGATTGCCGGATTGCTCGGGCGCCGTAAAAATTTATTCGACACTATTTGTCTCGCGGTTTACGCGCACGGAATTGCGGGTGATTTTGCGGCCCAAAAAAAAGGACGGACTGCTTTGATTGCGCGGGATATTTTAGAATCGCTTCCGAATGTTTTTAAAAAATTAGAAAGGTATTCATGATTGAAGCTGTTTTTAGCTCGTTTATGCTGGTTGCGGCGAGTGAAATGGGAGATAAAACCCAATTGCTCGCGTTTTCGCTTGCGGCGCGTTTTAAAAAACCTTGGTCCGTCATGGCGGGAATTTTTGTCGCGACAATTTTGAATCACGCGCTCGCATCCTATGCGGGACAGTGGATTTCGCATGTATTTAATCAAACCGCGTTGGAATATGCTTTGGGCGCATCGTTTATTATTTTTGGATTTTGGACCTTAATGCCGGACTCACTGGATGACGAAAAAAAGCATCCGACATTAGATCCATTTTTGACCACAGCGGTGCTTTTCTTTTTGGCGGAGATGGGCGATAAAACTCAATTTGCGACGATCGCCCTTGGCGCGCGTTTTCAGTCCGCTTGGCAGGTTACCATCGGAACGACGCTGGGAATGATGGTGACGGATGGGTTGGCCGTTTTTTTAGGGGAGACGTTGGCTGAAAGAATTCAAATGAAATGGATGCGGCGTTTTGCGGCTTTCTTATTTTTTGTTTTTGGATTGGTTTCTTTGATCCATGCTGTGAGTGCTTTCTTCGCAAAGTAGAAATAACTTTGTGGATCTGGGCTTTTAAAATTAATCCGATCTGCTCAAACAGCCGATGCTGCGCTCGGAACTCGCACCTCAAATTAATTTTTAAAAGCCATTGCCGCTGAGCGGGGAGGGAGGCTTGGATTCGAAAAACAACTCACCCTGAATTATGTAAATCGAAGTTTCCTCATTTTTATTGTGACGAAATAATCACGCATTGCTTAGCAAGTTTTCTGTTATGCCTTTTTCTATCCCTGCTAAGCCGAGATAGAAAAAAATGTGACGGGAAACGACATTGGAGTAGCGGTCTGTGGTGGGAAGTAAAATGTTTAATTTTCGAGAGGGTGAGTTTGCGCCGCCTTGTTTCTCCGCTTACTGACCCTATTCCAACCGAAGCGAAGTGTCTCATGAAAAAGAACTCTGATTTTCGAGTTCTCCGCGCAGACGGAGCTGGTTGAGAAAATCAGAGTTCTTTTTTACGAGACAATCATATTTAATCGAGATGCTAATTTCCCTTCGCGTACATTGCTTTCAATTGCTCAACGGTTGGTTTTTGCGGATAAAATTCGCCTTCGGGCCCCACGTATCCGTCTTTTGTTTTAAGAATTTTGACTTTCATAAAACTGCCGTTTGTGTTGGGCACGTCATAGTTAATTTCTTCATCCTTCGCCGGAGCTTCAGCCGCGGCGGATGTTTTTGAATACATCGCCTTCAACTGATCAATGGTCGGATAGTCAGGATAAAATTCGCCATTGGGTCCTCGGTACCCGTCGCTATATTTTTGTAACGTAACCGGGATGAAGCTGCCGTTGGGATTAGGAACCTGAACGACGACAGTTTTTTCCGGAGCTTCTGCCGCGGGCGGATTTGAAGAAACCACCTGCGGCGGAGGCGTTACGACCGTGTAACCCTGAGGTTCTTTGACGTAATAAGCATCGTTGTAATAGTAATAATCGGTATTGTCATAAACGATGACCTTATGTCTTTCTGGCAGCCGCGTAATTACAGCTCCGCGCGGAGCGGAAACAATCACATATCCGGAAGGTGTTTCCTGATAATAAATTCCTTCAGCATAGTAAAAGAGTTCATCCGCGATTTGAAGAGCCAAAAATCCTGGCGGAAGATGCCGGTAAAAATAAGGCTGTCTGAAATGTTCATAATGAGAGTCCCAGCCATGTCCGTGCTCGAAGTGACGGGAGTCAGCAAAAGAGTTTCCCGTGAGAGAAACCAGGCAAATTCCGAAAACTACGGCAGCTCCAAAATAGCGTGAATAGGATAATCTTTTCATAACATAACCTTCCTTTGTATGATGCGGATAAAATAATGCCCGCTTGTTAATTGAGACGACGAAGCGCCGAAAAAGTGTCAAAATGTTTTGCGACACTTTTACAGTGCGGTAGCGTCTAAACAGGCGGGTCAGGTTTTTAAACTGAATCGGTCGAGGCACATATCGAAGACATTGAGATTGTTCACGAAGTATTGGGCGGGAACCATAACGCATATGCCGGGCTTGTGCGTAAGTATGAGGCTCGTGTGCGCGGTTTTTGTTTGAGGATGCTTTCGGATTCCGCGCAGGCGGATGATGCCGCGCAGGAAGTATTTATCAAGGCCTATCAGGCGTTGGAAAAATTTAAGGGGGAGTCGGCCTTTTCGACCTGGATTTACCGGATCACCTCGAATCATTGTTTGGATATTTTACGCAAGCGCAAACGTCAGAAAACCGAGTCCTGGGACGCCTTGGTTGAAAAGCAAGGCGATTCTGCGGCGAATCAGTTTATTGTGCCGCAGGACTCCTCTGAGCCTGAGGTGATTCAGACCGAGCAGATTGAAAAATTACTGAGTTTGATTTCTGAAAAACACCGTGAAATTATTGTTCTGAGAGAAATTCAAAATGAAAGCTATCAGGATATCGCGACGATTTTGAATTGTTCGCTTGATGCGGTAAAAGCGCGTCTGAAGCGAGCCCGGCAGGAACTCATGCTTCAGGCCCGACACTTTTTAAAATCCGAGAGCGTCTAAACGAACGGAGACACTAAAATGAATCATGAAGAAATAAAAGCAAAAGCGTTGGAGTTTTTCGACAGGGATTTGGGCTCCGCTGAAAAGCAGGAGATCGAAAATCATCTGCGTGCTTGCCCCGAATGCCGGACTTTCTTCGGTGAATGGGAGCGGGTTCATGCTTTGCTTGGGAGTCTTAAGAATCCGGCTCCATCCGAAAAGTTTGTTTTAAATGTAATGAGCCAAATCGAGGAAATATCCGCTCCGGCGGCGGGTCCCGCAAAAAGTTGGCAATGGCCTAGCTGGCTTTCTTTAACGCTCGGTTACGGTATTGCGGCCGTGCTGATGATTGTTGTTTTGAATCAGCCGACTTTTGCCGCGACGACAACGGAATCGGTTTTGTTGTCTGAAGTGCCGGAATCAGCCCAGTGGGCTTTTATGAATGAAACAGTGCATGCCGTGCCGCTGCTTGGCGCGGAAGGAGAAAACGTATGAAATGGACCGGGGATATAAAAATTCATCAGATTTTAATTTCTCTTTTAATCGGAATTGTTTTCGGTGTTTTGATTCAGCGTTGCCAGTTTCACCATGGCGGAAGATGGCATCCGCATGATATGAAGAAACACATGATCAGCAAACTGAGCCGCGAGCTGAAACTTTCTTCCGATCAAAAGGTCAAAATCGAAGCGATTTTTGATGCGCAGCATCCCAAGATGAAAGCTCTGCATGATGAAATGCGTCCTCAATTTGAAGCTTTGCGTAAAGAGACCGAGGGGCAGATTCGGGTGCTTTTGGATGCGGATCAGCAGAAAAAGTTTGATGAAATGAGCGCCAAGATGCAGCAGCGTTTTAAAGAACGCGACAAGGGGGCGGAAGATTAGCTTTTGATTTTATAGGTCGGCTTGATTTCGTTTCAAGCCGGCCCTTTTTGTTTCCCGTTTCGTCTTCTGCGGGTATAATCCCTTCCATGTCCATGATGCCTGTCCCTAAAACCAATGCGATGCTCATCTGTGATTATGTGATCACGGAGCGCGGTACGAATAAAAAAAGCCTGATCGGCGTTTTTGAAAATATCGGCGCGGTTCAGTTTCCCTGCACCCACCATTCGCTATCTGTTTATATTAAGTTAACCGACGCGCAGGGAAGTTATCGCTTTCGACTGGAGCTGGTTGATCTTAAAACAGATACAGTGACGGGACGAAGCGATATGCCCGAACCTATTCAGATTCCCAATCCCCTGGTTACGCACGAGCTGGTTTTCAATCTGCGGGGTTTAAGATTTCCGCGTGCCGGTGAATATGAATTTCGTATTTTTGCCAATGACCGTATTTTTGGGCAAAAGTCATTTATCGTGAATGAAATCAAACCCAACGGGCCCAGCGCCGACTCTGAACCGACGCATTGACATATTGGACGCCGGAACAGAGTGTCTGCTAGAATAACCCCACCGCACGGGCGTTTTTTTAACCTGTCTTACTCGAAGGAAAGTATATGAAAATTTACGACAGCATCGTTGATACTATCGGTAACACACCCCTGGTTCGTCTAAAGCGCATCACCCAAGGTTTGCCTGCCGATGTGGTTCTTAAATTGGAATTTTTTAACCCGATGGCAAGTGTGAAAGACCGTATTGGCGCGAATATGATCGAAGATGCCGAAAAGAAAGGCCTCATAAAAAAGGACACAGTTATCATTGAGCCAACCAGCGGGAACACCGGTATCGCGCTTGCTTTTGTCTGTGCCGCGAAAGGTTATAAATTAATTTTGACGATGCCTGAAACCATGAGTTTAGAGCGTCGTTTATTGTTGAAGCTT
>CAZSVD010000053.1:0-2032 GCA_964610145.1 uncultured bacterium
GGAAAAACGAAGGCTGAATTGAAAGCCAATTTTTGGTCAGAAACAGGTTTTCAGATCTTGGCATTAGCGGCCGCTCAGCTCGTCCCGCTCGTAAATCAGTGGTTTTCGACTTGGATGGGGACAGGTGAGGTGACTCTTCTCAGTTATGCCGACAGGCTCATGATGATACCTTCCCAGATTTTTATTGCCGGGATATCGCAAATTTACTTGTCCCGGTGGGCGGATGCCTTTCTTGAACAGTCGGTAGAGAATTTCCGTATAAGAGTTGTTCACGATACGAAACTTGTTTGTTTCGTATCTTTGTCTGTCTCCGTCATGCTATGGCTATTGCGGGATCCGATTGTTTCCATAGCTTATAGCCGCGGAAATTTCGCGCCTGAATATGCCCCGCGTGTTGCGGAGGTTTTTGGATGGTTTGTTCTCGGATTTGCGCCTACTGTTTTTAACAGTCTATGCCTGCGCGTCCTTTTTATCTTGCGTAAACCCATAGCTTTTTGTGTGCAATCCTGGGGAAAGATTGTATTACAAGTGCTGCTCGCTTTATGGATGACACCTCATTTTGGAATAGGAGGAGTTGCCATGGCAACATCGATTTCCATGCTGCTGGCAGGCTATTTCACTTGGGCCTATGTGGGCAAGGTTTGGCGGGTTTCACCAGGAGGAACGTCATGACGCGCGTTCTAATTGCCAACCTCGCATCGCCAGCAAACCCCGGAGATCAAGCCATTTTACAAGGCTCGCTTAAGCTCATCCGTGAAACTTTGAACCCGGAGAAAATCACTCTCGTCACAAGAGCTTATTCACAGAAAAAGGCTTATGAGGATTGCGGATGCCAGGTCGTTCCCAGCTACCCTGATGTCGATTGGCTTAGCATGGATGATTCGTGGAAGAAAGTGATGAGAATCCCATGGGCACTTTCGCACCCCGGAGCGCTTTGGGAGGCTGTTCGTGAAGCCGATTACGTTTTTCTTGCCGGAGGAGCCTATTTTTACTCGTATCGCCGCGGAATTCCCGGGTTAACCTACTTAGCGCATATAACCCCTGTTTTAGCTGCGCTTAAACACCATAAGCCGGTTGTCTTTTTACCGCAATCTTACGGCCCCTTTGGGTCGTGGGTGTCAAAAGCGCTGTTCAAAATATGTCTGGAGGGTGCAAGGAAGGTTTTTTTTAGAGAGAATATTTCTGGCGATCTCCTTCAAAAGAAATTCCCGCTCCTTGTTGATAAAACTGCTTACATGCCTGATCATGCCCTTTATCTTGAAAAAAAAGATTTGATTGAGCAGGAGGCGCATCAAAATAAGGCCAACAAAATTCTCGGAGTTACGGTTCGTCCCTGGAGCGTTGAAGGGAGCTCGGAAGACTATATAAAGGCTTTGGCCCAAGCCCTGTCCTTATTCGCGTTTGAACAAAAGGCGATTATCCGGATCATTGTCCAAGTCCAAGATGAAAAAAAGGAAGAGGGGGATGAGGCTATTTCGTGCCACCTCCAAAGACTTCTGCTTGATAAAGGGGTCCCGGAATCCCAGGTTCAACTATTCACGCAGCGGCCCTACTTTGAGCTCAAACAACTTTGCAATCTGTATCATGAATGCGACCTTATGATTTCCATGCGGCTGCATTCTGCTTTACTGAGTTTTGTTGTGGACTGTCCTGTTCTGGTGATTGGATACCAGCATAAGGCAGCTGGGATTCTTAAGGCGCTTGGCCTGGAGGATCTCTATTTAGGAAGCTATCACGAAGTGGATGCTGCACGGATAAAAATGGAAATCGATCGTGTTTGGCAGAACCCCATACCAGTGAAACAAAGAATTCAAAAAGCTCTCTCCTTGGCGAGGCAGCAAATTTCAGCGCTGTTTCGAGAAGAGGTTTTATGAAGATTCTCTACACACATCTTTATGATGCTGCTTTTGGTATGGGGGGGGCTGAAAAAGTCATGCTAGACATCGCTCTTGCCGCCCGAGCCCGGGGCTTGGATGTTCGCGCGGCGATCAATAAGAGTTCTCTTGCTGATGACCTCCGCGCTTCCGGAATA
>CAZSVD010000054.1:0-3664 GCA_964610145.1 uncultured bacterium
CTGAAGAAAAGTTACATGGGGTTGCTGGTTGATTTCTTCGGTGCCGACGCCCTGAATTGCGCCTTCGGAAAGAGAGCCCTGAATCCATTGAGATTTGCTCAGGGTGTAAATGACATTTCCGGTTTGCAAGTTGTCGGAATCCGCAAAAGTCATCGGCGTCAGAGGGAAAGGCGTGTGAACGGAAAGCAAGGCGACATCATCGTGTTCGTTGAAGTAAACGACCCGGGCTTCAAGACGCTGTTTGTTGAAAAAAGTCACCCGGACGAGCCCGGCTTTTTTTACGGTGTGCGCGTTGGTGGCGATGATTCCGTCGGGAGAAACGATGATGCCGACACCTTTTTGCGCGGTATCGACGCGATGAATTTTTTTAAGAATTAAAATCTGATGTGTTTTGGGGTCGTAAATGCCTTGAGGTTTTTCGCTGAAAAAAGCGCCCTGAGCGTCTTCAATAGTCACGATGGAACGGGATTTTTCGGCAATCAGTTTGAGGGGGGATTGTGCCGCGTACGATGAAACGTGTGCGAAACAAATCAAACCGAAAATAAAAAAAGCCGAAGTTTTGCGAATAGGCAGCATGCCCGGATCCTCTGACTCAAAAATTTTGGAGAAGCCAAATAGCTCTTCCCGCATATAATACCGCCTGAATGGCAATACCTAAGAAAGAAAAAATAATTATTTGGGTGTTGATCGTGCTTGCCGCGATCAATCTTTTTGTGGTGTTTTGGCATTACACCATGGACTTGCAGGCGCGTTTTCCCAATATGGATTTTTCGCGCCAGCATTGGGGCGTGGCTTCCTGGTACAGCGAGAAAGACAAATTCATCAATAAACGCACCGCCAACAATGAAAAGTTTGATGACGACGCGATGACCTGCGCTTCCTGGTACTATCCGTTTCATGAAAAACTGCTGGTGGTGAACGCGCTGAATTTGAAGTGGGTGGTTTGCCGCGTTAATGATCGGGGTCCCGCGAAACGTTTAAAACGTGAAATTGATTTGACGCATGCCGCCTTCAGGAAAATATCTCACTCGAAAAAAGGGCTGATTCTGGTTACGGTTATTCCGATCGAAAAGCAGAAAGTGAAAAATCCGGCTCCGGCTAACACTTAATTTCCGGTTATGCTTTAGGAACAGAGCCGTTTAGCCGTAAAAGGAATGGTTCCCAGGGGATGGGATGATTCAAGGCTTGACTTAATCATGAACCTGTTTATTATTTTGTCTCCTCCCAAGCGATGTTTACAAAAATGTAAAGGTTTATTGAATGATTATCGGTGTTCCTAAAGAACTAGCTGCCGGCGAAAATCGTGTGGCGCTTGTTCCCGAAACAGTGGTGAAGTTGATTAAGGCCGGATTTCAGATCCAGGTCGAAAAAGGCGCGGGTGAAAAGGCCTTTTTCCCCGATGCGGATTATCAAAAAGCCGGCGCATCCGTGGTTGCAGATGTATATAGTGCGGATATTGTCGCTAAAATCGGCGTTCCTTCAACCGCTGAAGTGGCTAAGTTAAAATCCGGCGGCGTTTTTATCGGTTTTTTGAATCCATTAGCAGATCCTTCCATCAGCGCAGAGCTCGCCAAGAAAGGCGTGACGGCTTTTAGTATGGAATTGGTTCCGCGTACCAGCCGCGCGCAGAGCATGGACGCGCTTTCGTCTCAGGCAAATATCGGCGGCTATAAAGCTGTTTTGACGGCCGCAATGACGATTGGTAAATATTTTCCGATGTTGACCACTGCCGCGGGCACTGTTCCTCCGGCGAAGGTGCTTGTGATTGGCGTGGGTGTTGCCGGTCTTCAGGCGATTGCGACCTCAAGACGTCTGGGCGCTGTTGTGAGCGCGTTTGATATTCGTCCCGAAGTCAAAGAACAAGTTCAGAGTTTAGGCGCGAAATTTGTTGAAGCGGCTGTTGAAGTTGACGCCAATGCGGGCGGCGGCTACGCGAAAGAAGTCAGCGAAGACACGAAGAAAAAATTGCAGGAAGCTTTGGCCGCGACAGTCGCGGTTTCTGATATTGTGATTACCACTGCGCAGGTGCCGGGCAAAAAAGCTCCCGTGCTTGTGACAAAAGATGTTGTGGCACGGATGCGTCCCGGTTCGGTTGTGGTGGATATGGCCGCGGAGCAGGGCGGTAACGTGGAAGGTTCCAAACCCGGTGAAACCGTGGATGTCAACGGCGTGCGTATTGTCGGTCCCGTGAATCTTCCGTCAACGATGCCGGTGCATGCCAGCCAGCTTTATTCACGTAATATTCTCTCATTGCTCGGTCTTCTCGTGAAAGACGGCAAGCTCAATCTCGATTTCAACGATGACATTCTCAAAGGTGCATGCGTCGCGCATGGCGGTCAGGTTGTGAACGAAAGAGTGAAAGGATTGCTTAAATGAGACCGCAAGTTATGGGACGTAACTTGCATGGTTCGAATTTGTCCCGAGTTAAAATTATGTTCGAGGGAGATAACAGGCCCAAGCAAAGCGAAGGACATTTACTATGAACGAGTTTTTTATCAGCGGTTTGATGGTATTCATGCTGTCGACCTTCGTCGGTCTCGACGTCATTAAAAAAGTTTCGCCGCTTTTGCATACGCCGTTGATGTCGCTCACAAACGCCATCAGCGCGATTTGTATCGTGGGCGCGATCATCGTGGCCGGTTCGGCTGAACATCCGAGCAGGCTCGGAACCATTTTGGGTTCTGTTGCGGTGTTTTGCTCTATGACGAATATCGTTTCCGGATTTTTGATCACAGACCGTATGCTCAAAATGTTTAAGAAGAGCAAAGACGACAAAGGCGGGCACAAATGATTACGCAATTGACGTATATCATTGCAGGCGCGCTTTTTATTCTTTCTCTGCGTCTGATGAATTCGCCGGCGACGGCGCGTCGCGGTGTTTTCTGCGGAATCGCGGCGATGGTGCTCGCGGTGGGCGGCACTTTGCTCAGTCCCAGTGTTGATCGTTTTACCGCAATCGCAATCGCAATGGTGGCCGGCACTTTGGCGGGTATTCCGCTTGCACAAGTTCCGATTACGGCCGTTCCTCAGCGAACCGCGCTTTCACATGCTTTCGGTGCTTTAGCCGCCGCGCTTGTCGGTATCGGTAAATTTTTTATTTTTCTGCACGGAGAGAGTAACGCGTTTGTCACAAGCGCGATTATTTTTGAAGTCTTGCTCGGAGGCATTACTTTTACGGGCAGTATTATCGCCGCGTTGAAGCTTCAGGAAGTGATTTCAGGGCGTCCGATCACTTACCCGGGACAAAACTTTGTGAATCTTTCCGTTCTTGCCGCCGCGATTTTACTCGGTGTTTGGGTGGTGATTGATCCGACTCAGCAATGGGCGTTTATTGCGGTGGTTGCGCTCGCACTTCTTTTTGGTGTGATGCTTGTCATGCCGATCGGCGGCGCGGATATGCCGACCGTGATTTCGCTTTTAAATTCTTATGCCGGTCTTTCAGCCGTAGCGATGGGATTCGTTTTAAATAACCACCTTTTGATTATTGCAGGCGCGCTTGATGGTTCCAGCGGTTTGATTCTTTCGATCATTATGTGCAAAGCCATGAACCGTTCGTTTACAAATGTTCTTTTCGGCGCTTTTGGACAAACGGCGAAAAAGGCGGTGGATGACGGCAAAGAAAAAGTTTACCGCTCGGTGGATGCCGAAGGTGCGGTTGAATATC
>CAZSVD010000055.1:0-7067 GCA_964610145.1 uncultured bacterium
CGGAGCAGCGTTTTAAGCTTGCCAAAAGTCAGGTTAAAGCATGAAAAGCGCGGCCTCTTTATTACCTTTGAAGGCGGGGAAGGCAGCGGGAAGAGCACTCAAATTAAAGAAGTTGCGAAGTATTTCAAGAAACGCGGCGCGCAAGTTGAAATTTTTCGGGAGCCGGGATCAACGGAGGCGGGCGAGGCGATTCGTGAGGTTTTGTTGAACCCCAAGCTGAAGAAGATGGTTTGGCAGGCGGAATTATTGCTCTTTTTAGCCGCGCGCGCACAATTGGTACATGAAAAAATTCTGCCCGCCCTTAAAAAAGGCAAAGTTGTTCTGGTGGATCGCTTTGAGGACTCCACTTTGGCTTATCAGGGATTTGGACGCGGTCTCGACATGAAAAAAATCAGCGCCTTTTTTCCCTTTGTCCGTGAAAAGTGTGTGCCCGATTTAACTTTTTTTCTGGATGTGCCGGTAAGTCTGGGGATGGAACGTGCCTCGAAACGGGGGAAAGCTGACCGGATGGAAAAATCTAAACGGGATTTTCACGAGCGTGTCCGCAAAGGGTTTACCGCCCTGGCGAAGAGAGAGCCGCGCAGAATTCATACAATTGCAAGCGGTTATCCGGTTGAAATTGTCAGAGCGGCCATTTTTAAAGTGCTTGATTCGGTTTTAAAGTAAACCATGCGAAATCTTTTTTCTAATAAAACTCAAAAATTGGCATCCGATATTTTAAGCAAGCACGCTGATACAGGGCGTCTTTCGCAAGCCTATTTCTTTTCAGGCGAGGAGCTGATTCACGATCCGGAAACAGGATTTAGCCGTAAGGAAGAGTTGGTTTATGATTTTGCTTCGCGCATTGTCGGCGGAGAAGCGGATCAGTCGGATCGTTTGCGCCGGATTCATGCTGATAAATATCCGGATGTGGTTAGGCTGGGGGCGGACACGGAAGTGAACTCGATTAAAATCGAAGATGTTCGCCGGCTTCTGGAATGGGCGTCCATGAAAGCGTTTGAGGGAGATCGCAAGGTGGGTATTATTTTACGCGCGGATAAGTTAACCGCGGAAGCCGCCAACGCTTTTCTTAAAACTTTGGAAGAAGCTCCGGGCAATGCTGTGTTTTGTCTTTTAGCGCCCTCCCGTGAATTGGTGCTTGAGACTATCCGTTCACGCTGTTTTGAAGTTCGTTTTCCGGAAGTGCCGGGCTGGAATCCTTCCGCTGTGAGCGCGCTGCCGCCTTTTCGGGAAATGCTCGAGAATTATTCGGATTTGCCCAAAGCGGAACTCAAAACAACTTTGGATACTTTGCTTGAAAATATTCGACAGAGGCTTATTTCCGCCTCCTCACCGCGCTCTCAGGCGAAAGCCAAGCCCGAAGCCTATTTGCGAGCGTTTGAAACAATTTGCGAAGCGAAATCGGCTTTGGAATCAAACGCAAACACGAAACTTTCCGTTACACGCATGGTTATGAAATTACGCGGATTTTTTTCCGGAGAAAGAGGAATCGCATGAGCCCGAATAAAACTTACATTACAACACCTCTTTATTATGTGAATGCGAAACCGCATATCGGGCACGCGTACACAAACGTGCTTTGTGATACGTTTGTGCGCTATTTTCGGCAGCTGGACGGAAAAGAAAATGTTTTCTTTTTGACCGGCACCGACGAACACGGCACAAAGATTCAAAAAGCCGCTGTCGCGCAAAACAAAGCGCCACGGGCGTATGTGGATGAAGTGGTGGAGTTGTTTAAGCTTTTATGGACGCCGCCTTTACTTGATATTACTTTTGACCGTTTTATTCGTACCACGGACGAGGATCATAAACGGATTGTTCAGAAAATTCTGCGTGATTTAGAAGCGAAGGGTGATATTTATAAAGAAAGTTACAAGGGTTGGTATTCGGTGCAGGACGAAAGCTTTTACACTGAAACTCAGTTGCGCGAAGGGCTTCCGGAGGAAGTAAAAAACACATTACAGGAAATTGAAGAAGAGAATTATTTTTTTAGAATGTCCAAGTATCAGGATCAGTTGATTCAATATATCGAATCGCATCCGGATTGGATTCAGCCCGAAATGCGGCGCAACGAAGTTTTGGGATTTTTAAAGAACCAGACGCTTGAAGATTTATGTATTACGCGTCCCAGGAAGCGGCTTGAATGGGGAATTGATTATCCGGGTTCTCCGGATCACGTTGTTTATGTTTGGTTTGATGCTTTAATTAATTACATCAGCGCGATTGGTTATGGCGAGGATGATAAAAAATTCAAGACCTGGTGGCCGGCGGTGCATGTGATCGGAAAAGATATTTTGCGTCAGCATGCTGTGTTTTGGCCGATTATGCTCATGGCCATCGGTGTTGAAATGCCCAGAAAAATTTTGGCGCATGGCTGGTGGCGTATGGGCGGAGAAAAAATGTCAAAGTCGCTCGGCAATGTCGTGGATCCGCTGGATATGATCAATAAATATGGCGCGGATGCTTTTCGCTTCTTTTTATTGCGGGAAGCCACGATGGGCGCGGATGGTTCTTTTTCCGAAGAGCTTTTGCGTGACCGTTATTCGAGTGATCTTGCCAACGGACTTGGTAATCTTTGGCACCGGTTTGCTTCGATGGTGGAAAAATATTACAGTGGAAAAGTTCCTGAGGGGGAACCGGATTGGAAGACACCGGTTTTAGCAAAAGCGTTGGAATTAGAGCCTGTCGTATCAAAATTGATGCGCGACTATAATCCCAAAGATTCTTTGATACAAATTTTTGAAGTGATTAATATGGCGAATCAGTTTGTGGAAGAAAGAAAACCGTGGTCGCTCGCCAAAGATCCGGCTATGAAAGATAAATTGGCTGAAACCATGATTATTCTCGCGGAAGTGCTGTCGCGTGCGGGTTGGATGCTTTTACCGTTTCTGCCCAAAACGGCTCCCAAAATTTTAACCCGGCTAAAATGTTCTCCTTCGGTTCAAAGTCTTTCAGCGGCAAAACGGATTCTTGCTCCGCAGACACCGGTTGAAAAAGGAGACCCGCTTTTTCCGCGGCTTGAGGATGAACCCGCTAAAGCTTAAGTTGGGCGCGTGGCTTAACTTTGTCCGCCGTGAGCGGCTCTACTTTTTTATCCTCGCTTTAACTTTGACGGTTCTTATCGTTAGCCAAACGGGCGCGGCACCGCATGAACCCGTTCATTCCTCTGCGGTGGATCAAATGGAAGCGGTTGCGAAGAACTGGGACCTTACTGACTGGATCTTATCCCTTGAAATAAATCCCGGAGCGGTTTTTGCATGCGCAACTTTTATGCTTCTTTTTTTGGGTATTATAGGCGGCGGAATTCTTTTTTTAATTTTAGCGATTTTTATTCCCCGGGTGTTTGATTGGTTCTATG
The DNA here is from genome assembly GCA_964610145.1 of uncultured bacterium. Lineage (GTDB taxonomy): Bacteria > Omnitrophota > Omnitrophia > Omnitrophales > Aquincolibacteriaceae > Multiplicimicrobium. Next base: position 3,359 of record CAZSVD010000055.1, read on the forward strand.
CCGGTTTGAAAAATACGGTGAGTTTTGAGTGGGCACCTGCTGTTTTTTTTCGGGTGCTTATATTGATATTCGCCTCGGTTATTATTTCAGGTTTTGCGATCGGAAATTTATGGAATGTGAATGCGCGAAGTGAAAATTTAATCGGACTGGTGCATACGTTGATTATCGATTTGCTGGCTTGTGCTTCGGTTCTGGCGGTTTTAAAACAAGAAGGCGTCGGCCCCGCTGCGTTTTTTGGAAAATCAACGCAAGGTTTTAAAGAGGAAATTAAACGCGGTTTATTGGGATATATTGCCGCTTTCCCGGTGTTTATCATGACGCTTTTGCTGGTGATGGGGGTTTCTGAATGGTTGCATTATGAGCCGCCCGCCCATCCTCTCGTGCAAATATTTCTGGATGAGGAAGCCCGTTCGCCATTTGTATTTCGGTTTGCTCTGATTTTGGCTGCTTTTGCCGCGCCTATTTTTGAAGAAATATTCTTTCGGGGCTTTTGCTATCGATTGTTTAAGGGTTGGTGGGGCGTGCCTGCAGCGATGGGGATGAGCGCCGCGCTTTTTGCCGGCATGCATGGTTCGGGGTTTGCTTTCTTTCCGATTTTTATTCTGGGATTAGCATTGGCCTGGCTTTATGAAAACCGTGGCTGTTTAACCGCATGCTGGACTTTTCACATTTTGCACAATATTCTGTTTACCGGCTACTTTTTTTCCGTGAAAGCGTTAATGGGGACCTCACTGTGAACGAATTTGACTGGATTGAATGGATTCAAAAAAAAGCAGGGCCCGTTCCGCGGCATTGGATTGGTATTGGTGATGACGCTGCGGTGCTTTCCATTGCTCCAAAGAAGGATTGGGTTGTTTCAACCGATGCCATTGTAGAAGGGGTCGATTTTGACTGCTCTGTTACACCCAGTCAAGCGGGACGCAAAGCCTTGGCGATTAATCTCAGCGATTTAGCGGCGATGGGCGCGCATCCTGAAGCTTTTCTGATGACGCTAGGTGTGCCCAAAGATTGGGGTCAAGCTAGGCTAAAGCAGTTCATTTTGGGCGTGTTTCGTTTAGCGCGGGAATATCGCGTGGTTTGTGTCGGCGGAGATATGTCATCAGCCAAGCAATTCTTTTGCAGTATTACTGTTATGGGGTCAGCTGTCAAACAAACCGCTGTTTTACGTCGCGGTGCCAAGCCCGGAGATGTGATTTTGGTGACCGGAAGTTTAGGCGGGTCCATTTATAAAAAGCATTATGCATTTACTCCGAGAATCAAAGAAGGCGAGTGGTTAATTCAGCATTTTAGGCCGTCGGCTTTGATGGATGTCTCAGATGGGCTAGCCCAGGATTTAGGGCATTTGCTGCGTTCCTCTGGCTGTTCGGCCCGGATTGACTTAGAAAAGATTCCGGTATCCAAAGAGGCAAAAAACATTCAGTCTGCCTTATCCGATGGAGAAGATTTTGAATTGTTGATGACCATGAACACCAAAAAATATTTGCAGCTTGTTCCGCGCTGGAAAAAAGCATTTCCCGGGGTGGCGCTTACCGCGATCGGAAGCATTGCTCAAGGGACACCGCAAATTCATTATTTTAAAAATAGCGTGTTGCAAAAGAAATTTCATGCCAAAGCGGGTTTCAGGCACTTCTGATGGATAAGACGGTAATTACAAACTCAGCGACGGAGACCATTGCTTGGGCAAAGAACTTTTCCCAAGTTTTAAAACCCGGGGATGTTATCTGTTTGCATGGTGACTTGGGCGCTGGAAAAACAACCTTTGTGAAAGGGCTAGCGGAGGGGCTTGGCCTTGTTAAAGAAGAACATGTGACCAGTCCCACATTTGTAATTATGCATAGGTACACGTGCCGGATGCCGCTTTATCATTTTGATTGTTACCGCATGCAATCTCCCGAAGATTTACTTGCGATTGGGTTTGAGGATTTTCTGCATTCCGGCGGAGTCGCCTGCGTGGAATGGCCGGAAAAAGCAGGGACATTGATTCCGTCGCCCTGTATTCATATTACGTTGTCTCACGAGGGCGAGGCGAAGCGACGGATTAAGGTATTAAAGAGGTAAAAATTTTTTGATTGATAATATGATAAAAAATCATATATATTTGCATTATATGAAAATTAAAGAATGGAATCCCGAAGATAGGCCGCGTGAAAAGTTGCTGAGTAAGGGGGCTGAACAGCTCTCGGACGCAGAGCTGCTCGCGGTTTTATTTGGTACCGGCAGCCAGGGCACGGATTGTCTCGATTGGTCGCGCGCGCGCCTGGCGGAATCGGGAGGGTTAAAAGCTTTTTTTAATCAAAGTTCCCGGAAGCTACTGAGTTTGCCCGGTTGTGGAACCGCGCGAGTCGCTCAAATTATTGCAGTACGGGAAATGGCGGCGCGCTTTGTGAGATCGCAAGTTTCACGGCGGACGGTGGTGAATGATCCGGAAATTTTAGCCGATTATCTGCGTCTGTCGCTCGGGAATCAGAAACGCGAAAAGTTTCGGGTTTTCTTTTTAAATAAAAAATTAGAAATTTTAGATGAGAAAGATTTGTTTATAGGCACGGTTGATGAAACGCCGGTTTATCCGCGCGAAATTGTTGAAAGTGCTTTGAGTTGTCACGCGACCGCGTTGATTCTCGCGCATAATCATCCTTCCGGGCGGTTACAACCAAGTCCCGAAGATTTACGCGTGACTCAAAAAATCGTGAAGGCTTGTTCTTTGGTGGATATCCGTGTAATGGATCACGTGATTGTCGGGGAAGAAGGGTATTTTAGTTTTGTCAATGAAGGGTTGATGCCGTCTGCGGAACAACCGATTTAATCATTAAAGAGTTGTATAAAGCTTCCGGCATCACAAAAATCAGAAAAACGGTGGTGAGGTTGGGCTTCTTCGAAATCCCGTCCGCCGGTGGACCCCGTATCAACCCCGATGCTTCGAAGCTCCAAGGCGTGCGCGGCGATCACATCATGGCGAGTATCACCGATCACAAAAACATTTTTCTTGGAGTATTGATGTCCAAAATGACTTTCGGATGAAGCAATTGCATCATTCAATATACCGGTGCGGTTGATATGGTTCGAGCCGAATCCGCCGCATTTAAAAAACGAATGCAAGTTCGCTTTGTGCAGTTTAATCCACGAAACTTTCTCAATGTTTCCGGTAGCGACGCTTAAGTGAATTTGGGGTAAATCCGCGAGCTTTTCTAGCAGATTCCGGGCACCCGGGGTTGTCTTAAAATAACCGGGTTTTTCAGATTCTTCCTCAAAGTATTGGGCATAGAGATTGGACAAAGTTTCCCACTCGTCATTTTTAAGCTTCCTCCCAATACAGCGCTCCGCGATTTCATTAAAAATAAGCAGGTCGGTTTTGCCGTCCGGGAAGGTGTTAGCCCAGGCTCCGGAGACGCTAAAAATTTCTTTGAAAGTACGATCGATCGCAATCTTTCCGCAGCCGCCCGCGGAGAGAAGCGTTCCATCAATATCGAATAAGAGAAGATAAGGAGTCATCGGAAAAAGAATATACTCAAAAACAAAGGCTTGGCAAATACAGAAAAGATCGGATAAAAAGGGAGGGGGAAAAAAGAAAAGGCCTGATGTTACCATCAGGCCTTCAAAAAAACTTAGAGAATTACTTTCTCTTTTTTACAGTTTTTTTCTTAGCTGCTTTCTTAGCTTTTTTCTTGGCTGCCATTTGAGTTGCTCCTTTCAACGAATTAACTTTCGTTAT